>JADLGF010000247.1 GCA_020849415.1 Thermomicrobiales bacterium | reverse complement strand
CCGGGTTCGAGTCGGCGACGGAAATGTCCGTTTCCGAAAGCGGCTACCCCATCACCATGTTCAGCGTGGTCGCGGGAGATGAGGGCGTGGCAGCCATCGCAGCCGATGGCACGCTGTTCGTCTTCGACCGTGAAGCGGGTTCCGTGCTCTGGAGCGCGCCGGGATTTAGCGTCGGCCGGACCCAATTGGCGATCACCGATGGGTACCTGCTCGTGATAACTCACGATGAAAGCCCGTTTTTCGAAACCGAGGTTCGCGACGGGAGTGCGGTCGGTTTCGAACTCGCCAGCGGCGTTGAGCTTTACCGGATGACGATCGCCGGCTGGCAGGGAACCATCGCCACGCCGGGCGGAACGGGGATGTTCCACTTCCTGGCGAACGCCGTCGAAGTCGATGGTATCTCCACCGCCACCGGTACCCCCGAGACGGATTTCGGTCACGATGGCTCCAACGAACTCTGGACGGCGCCGGCGGAACCGGGACCGTGGGGCAACCTCGGCTCCGGGGGAGCCGACCATGTCTACGGTATCGACGCAGCGACCGGCCAGGTGAACTGGCAGCGATCCGCAGTCAAGAGCGGCTTCGCCGGTCTTTTCACCTCATACGCCAGTTCCCAACGACTCTGGGCGCTGACCTATGACAACCAGATCGTCTTGCTCAACGGTGAGCGAGGCATGATTCTGGACGCTCCGGTCACGCTGGAGAACGCGGTCAAGAATCTCGTTCCCGGCAGCGTCGAGGAAGGGATTGCCGTGGAAGCCCTGGGCGGCGCCCTCTTCGGCTACGGCGCTACATCGAGCGACGAACAAGGCTAACGAGAGACCCTGATCCGGTCTCAGGCCCGCCCCATCCCGTTCCGACGGGATGGGGCGTCGTCGTGTTTCCGGCAGGAGTCAGGAGTGAGCACCGAGCACTCGTTCGACCGTAACGCCGGAAGGGCCTCTTCCGTTCTCGGAGTGAACGCGCGTTTTGGACGCTCGATGCTGCAGTATGAAGAGAGGTTTCTGATCATTGGCCAGCCAGACCTGGGCAGGAGTGCCGCCACCGGTGACTGATCCGCCAGACGCCGCCAGACAGGCTGAAGACAACGCGATCGCCGAGCGCGCAAGAACGCATCCGGCCGCCTTCGCGCCGCTCTACCGACGCTACGTCGGGCCGATCTACGGCTATTGCTACCAGCGGCTCGGCACGCGGGAACTCGCGGAAGACGCCACCAGCCTGACCTTCGAAAAAGCGATCGCCGGGTTGCCGAAATACCGGTCGCAATCGTTCCGGAGCTGGCTCTACGCCATCGCCCGCAACGTCATCATCGATCACCACCGGCGCAAACCGACCGAACCGATAAGCGACGAGTGGGAGCTGCCCGATCCCGGCCAATCACCCGAACGCACCGCCATCGAAGCCGATGCGGAGCGGCAGGTTCGCCAGTTGCTCGCCAACCTTTCGCCCGATCAACGGGATGTCGTGGAGCTCGATCTGGCCGGACTCACCGGTCCCGAAATCGCCGAAGCGCTGGGCAAGAGTCTTGGCGCCATCCGCGCCATCCGTTTCCGCGCCTACAGCCGCTTGCGCGAACTGCTCGAAGAGGAGACCGACCGATGAGCACCCCCCAGGACCACGACGACGTCCGGCTGGCCGGCACCGTCGAAACGATGCGCTGGTTGCACGGCGCCGCTCAGTCCCAGCCTGACGCCGCCTTTGTCGATGCACTGGAGCGCCAACTGATGCCACCGATCGAAACAACCCGATCCCACGCGCCGAAGAGCCGCCCCGCTGTGGATGAGCTGCCGCAGCCGGGAGTCCGGCTGGAACTGCCCGCCGCTCCCCGGCGCACTAACGTTGGCTGGATGTACCGGTTCGCATCGTTCGCGCTCGTGCTCGCCCTGATCGGCGGCACGGTGTTCGCAATCACCCGCTTCCGAAACGGTGACGACGAGACGCCGTCCACCTACACCGCGTTCGGCGCCGGGAACCTCGAAACCCCGACGCCGACCATCATCGGTGAACTCGCCAATGGCGAATGGCGCGTTTCCACTGCCGCCTCCGAAGCGATCACCGCGGACGAGTACGGCATGACCGTCGGTATCGACGTCTTCGGCGACATCCTGATCCGCGCCTTGTCGAATCAGGATTCCGCCAGTCTCGAAGCGCTTTCAATCGCTGACGGAAGCGTGCTGTGGACGAATGATGTGGCGTGGGAGTTCTCCGACTCGAACTTCCCGTCAGCGATCGCGAACTACGCTTTTCAGGCGGATGCCAACAACATCTACGTGCTCACGCAATCGCAACCGGCGGCGGACGCTCCCTATGAAGCACCACCGCTTGCGCTGGTGGCGATCGATATCGAGAGCGGCGCTGATCTCTGGACCCGGGAATTCGACCGTGGCGTCGCCTCTGTCGGTACCGGTCCGCTCGGTCTCTACGTCGCCACCTACGACGGGGGACTTTGGAAGCTAGATCCCGCCACCGGCGATACGATCTGGACCTTCACGAGCGATTTCCCGGCCGGCATGTCGATCGCGCCGTTCGTAGGCGCTGATGCCGTGGTGACCGTGAGCGGCGAGGGCATTGTCACTTCAATAGATCCAGAGACCGGCGAAGCGATCTGGCGGATCGAAACCGGACTGCCGGGCCACAGCTTCAGCATCGCCGAGGGCGCCACCGCGTCGGGCATGAAGGTGGTCGCGATTCGCGGGGTCGATCAGCTCGCGGAGGAGATCGAGGGTCAGCGATTCGATGAACAGAAGAGCACGCTGATGGCGGTCGAGTTGGAAACGGGCAAGACGCTCTGGAGCCAAACGCTGAACGATCCGTCGAAGGGGGAAATGCTCATCGCGGACGGCATGATCTACGCCACCACGAGCCTTGTGAGATACGGGATCGAGAACAGCGCCGG
>JADLGF010000246.1 GCA_020849415.1 Thermomicrobiales bacterium | reverse complement strand
TCCCACAGCATCGGATCGAGTTCGCTGTAGAGGCGCCGCGCGGCCGAATGCCACGACCACCAGAGGTTGTAGGCGAGATCGACGAGCCGATCGAGCGCCGCCGGCGGAGCTATCGTCGTGGGTGCGGTTGCGACCATTCTGTAGACCAATCCATGTCGTTCAATGCGGGCGCCGGGGGCAAGACTGCACGCGCAGGATTCCGGCGTCACCGGTCAGGGTACCACGCGCCCGCCGCCGTACTTCGGAAACCGGCGCGTACTTCGCTGGAGGGACCCGCCGGGTGGGCCGCTAACGAGGCTTTTCCGGCTCGGCCAGCAGGTCGGCGTAGACCGGGCGTTCGCGTTTTTCGATCGTGCCAAAGCGTCCGTAGTCGTTGCCGCCGAGCCGGGTCAGGGGACGCACCAGCGACAGATCGATCCGCTCGTTCCGCCAAACCCGCGCAGCGATGTGGAACGCCAGCACCTCGCCCATCACCAGCCACGAATTCGCGCCCGGCACCTGAACGATGCTCACCACCCGGCATTCCATCGCCAATGGCGATTCGCCGACGCGTGGCGGCACCACCTGGTCGCTCGGGACCGGGGTCAGGCCGCTCCAGGCGAATTCGCTGATCTCGGGCGGGAAATCGGCGGATGTGAGGTTCATCGGCTCGAGAAGCTCGTCCGGAACGACGTTGTAGACGAATTCACCCGTTGCCCGGACATTGCGCAGGGTGTCCTTCTCGCCGGTGCTGACGAAACCGACGATCGGCGGACTCGTGCTGAACACGGTGGTGTACGAGTGCGGCGCCAGATTGTGCGTACCATCGGCGGCTACGCTCGCTACCCACGCGATCGCGCGAGGCGCCACGATGGCGTTAATCACGTGTCGCACGCCACCGGGCGCCTCATTCGGCGTGAAATGAATCCAGTCGCCCACCGCCGGCACCTAACTCAACTCCGGAATCTTCGTTTCGATCTCGGCGCGTTGCGATTCGAGCCAGTCCGGCAGTTTCAATTCCCGGCCGAGCGCATCGGATGATTCATCGATCGCGAAGCCGGGTGGATCGGTGGCGATCTCGATGCGCAAACCGTCCGGCGCGTTGAAATAGATGCTCTTGAAGTAGTTGCGATCGCGAATCTCGGTAACCGCGATACCCTGCCCGAGCAGATGCTCACGCCATGCGCCCAGTTGCTCGTCGTCATCGGCGCGAAACGCGATGTGATGCGTTTGCCCTACCCCTTCGCGGGCATCCCGCGCCAGGTGATTGACGCCAAAGAGCGTCATGTCGCTGCCCGGGAGGATTGTTTCACCGTCATAGTTGGCCCAGAAGTAGTGGAGGAGGTCGGGCACGTCCTGGTTGACCGTCTTCTTGATCAGTTTCAGGCCGAGCGCCCGCTCGTAGAATTCACCGGCCGCGACCAGATCCTTGGAGTGACCGGTGACGTGGTGGATACCCCACAGGTCCATTTCGGGAGTGATCGCTTCGATCGGCTCCGGCCAGGTCTGCGCGGCAATCTCGGCCTCGTCGCGCCCCTGCGGCAACCGGGAGATATCGGGCGTGATCATCAGTTCGCCGAGCCGATCCATCGGTTCGTCGATGTCGAATCCCGGTCCTTCGGTCGCGATCTCGAGCACCTGTCCGTCCGGATCCTGGAAATAGATGCTGTGGAAATACCCCCGGTTATAGGGACCGCTTACCTTGACATCGTTGCTGGTCAGCCAGCGCTTCCACTTCAGCAGGGTGTCGCGATCGGTGGTGCCGAGCGCGACGTGATGCACCCCGCCGGCGCCCCACCGGCCCCGCGCGGCGTACGGCCACTCGAAATAGGTGAGCAGCGTGCCGGGTGAACCGCCGTTCTTGCCGAAGTAGAGGTGGTAGGTGGTCGGCATGTCGAAGTTGACGGTCTTCTTGACGAGATCGAATCCGAGCACGTCCCGATAGAAGGCCAACGTTCGACCCGCATCGCTGCACACGTGGGTGGTGTGGTGAAAGCCCTTGGTCACGAATGACATCTCAATCTCCCGAGTTCGTTACCTCAGTCCCGAAGGACGTTCGCCAGGTAGCCCAACGGTCCGACCTTGGGGCCGCTACACCGCGACTTCGTCCTCACACGGCTTGTTCACGTAACCCGATTTGAAGGGAATCACCTTCTCCTCGTCCGGGAAGAAGCGGTGGCGCACGATGCAGCCGTTGTCGATCCCGAGCAGGTGCAACGACACCGAGGTGAAATCAGAGGTCGTGCGCACGTGGTGGATGTCGTTCTCGGGCAGCAGTTCGTAGAAATCGCCCGGGACAAGCGAATGCCGCTCCTTGACCGAGAGCACCGCCTTTCCATCCTCATCGCCGCTATCTTCCCGCTGATAGACGACCTCGTCCTGGGCGCCACGGTAGAGCCCGACGAGTCCCCAGGCGAGGTGATCGTGCACGGGGGTCTGCGAACCGGGTGGCACCACTAGTGACGAGAAGGCCAGCGACCCGTCGCCGGCCCGGTAGAGCAGCCACATGCCGATGCCGCCACCCATACCGGAATCGGCGTGCGGTTCCTGGAAGGCGGCCGGCAACCAGCGGTCATCGGCCAGCAATTCCTCGAAGTGCGGACGAATACCGGCAAGAATCGCCCGCTGATCGTCGGTCGAGTTGCGAATCCCGGTCACCGCCGCGATGAAGGCGCGGAGGCGCGGATTGTCGACCACCCATTCATCCTCACCGTTCGGGGTCGGGGCGGCGTTATCGAACTGGCACATGGATGGCTCCTGACTTAACGACGAATCCTCGCTCCGTCACCATACCGGACCGGAGCGAGGATTCATACCCAACGATGGTGGCGGCCGGCACTACCCCTCGCCTAGGTAGGCCTTGCGCACCGCTTCGTTCTTCAGCAACGCGGCGCCGGTATCGGCGAGCACGATCTCGCCGGTCTGGATCACGTAGCCGCGGTTGGCGATCGCCAGCGCCATCAGCGCGTTCTGCTCGACGAGCAGCACGGTGGTGCCCTGCTTGTTGATCTCCGTGACGATGTCGAAGATCTGCTCGACCAGGATCGGCGAGAGGCCCATCGAGGGCTCATCCAGCAGCAGCAGGTTCGGTCGCGCCATCAGCGCCCGGCCGATCGCGAGCATTTGCTGCTCGCCGCCGCTCATCGTGCCGGCCTTCTGATCGATCCGCTCCTTCAGGCGCGGGAAGAGTTCCAGCACCCGGGCGATGTCGGACTGATCGACCGTGCCCCGCACGAAGGCCCCCATTTCGAGGTTTTCGAGCACCGACATGCGCGGGAAGACACGCCGCCCTTCGGGCGACTGCGCGATTCCCATCGTGGCGATCTTGTGCGCCGGAATGCCGCGCAGCGACAGGCCGTTGAACAGCAATTCGCCGTTCCGGGCCTGGTTCAGGCCCGAAATTGTCCGGAGCGTGGTCGATTTGCCGGCGCCGTTCGAGCCGATCAGGGTCACGATCTCGCCCTGCTCGACGGTCAGGGAAATCCCCTTCAGGGCGTGGATATTGCCGTAGTAGGTGTGGAGATCGGTGATCTCGAGCATCGCCATAACGCTACTGGTCCTCGTCCGCGGTCGCTTCGGTGGCGACCTGTTCACTGGCGCCTCGCCCGAGATAGGCCTCGATCACCAGCGGATTGCTTTGCACCTCGGCGGGAGTGCCATCGGCGATCTTGATGCCGTGATCGAGCACCGCCACCCGGTCGCTGATGCCCATCACCACCTTCATGTCGTGTTCGATGAGCAGGATGGCGACGTCGAGATCACGCCGCACCTGATCGATGAAGGTCGTCATCTCGGCGGTTTCGTTCGGGTTCATGCCGGCGGTCGGCTCGTCGAGCAGCAGCAGCTTCGGTTCGCTGGCCAGCGCGCGGGCGATTTCGAGCCGCCGCTGGTCGCCGTAACTGAGATTGCGCGCCAGTTCGCCCCGGGAGCGGAGGATGCCGACGTAGGCCAGCAATTCCTTCGCTTTTGCCTCCGCCCGCGCTTCTTCCCGTTTCGTACCGTTCGTGCGCAGTACCGCCGCCAATGGCGAACTGTGCAGCTTCGTGTGCATGCCGATCAGCACGTTTTCGAGCGCGGTCATGTTCTGGAAGAGCCGGATGTTCTGAAAGGTCCGGGCGATGCCGGCGGCGGTGACCTGATCAGGCCGCAATGAACCGCCGCGCAGCAGATTACGGCCCGGCTGGTGGATCGTCCGGCCGCCGAACACCACCCGGCCAGAGGTGGGTTGATAGATGCCGGCGATGACATTGAAGAAGGTCGTTTTGCCGGCGCCGTTCGGGCCGATCAGGCCGTGGATCATGTTGCGGTCGATCTTGAGATCGACGCTGTCTACGGCCACCAGGCCGCCGAACCGCTTGGTCACCTGCTCGGCGATCAGAATCGGATCACCGAATGGCGCCGATCCGCCGGCGGTGTCGGTGGCTGCGGGAGCGGTACTCACGTCACTCCCTCCTCAACGTGGTCATGTTCGTGGAATTCCAGTTTGCGCCGTTTGCTCGGCAGGATTCCTTCCGGACGCCAGAGCATCATGATCACCAGCGCCAGGCCGAAGACCAGGAAGCGGTCAGAGCCGACATCGTGCCCCTGGATCCCCTCCGAGTTGACCGCCTCGCCGAACCAGTGGAGCGGCCTGTTGAGTTGTTCCGCCAGAATCCGATCGAAGCCGCCGATCAGCATCGCGCCGAGAATCACCCCGTAGACATTCCCGATGCCGCCGAGGATCACCATCGCCAGCACCATGACCGACACGGAGAAGGCAAACTGATCGGGATGCACGAACTGGAAGGCGGAGGAGAAGATCGAGCCGGCGAATCCGGCGAACGATGCGCCCATGGCGAACGCCCAGAGCTTGGTGCGCACCAGGTTGACGCCCATGCTGGCCGCTGCGATCTCATCCTCCCGGACCGCTACCCACGAGCGGCCGAGCCGCGAATTGTGGAAACGGAGGCTGAGGAAGAGGGTGAAGAGCACCACCACCAGCATCAGCCAGTACCAGTTGCGTTGATCGGTCGGCCCGAACCGGAGCGTGATGTCCGTGAACGGGATCGAGATCGCCGGCGGCATGCCGACCCGGTTCAGGCCCTGCGTACCGCCGGTGATCGAGACCGCGTTCAGGAAGAAGTTCGGCACGATCTCGCCGAAACCGAGGGTCACGATCGCCAGGTAATCACCCCGCAACCGGAGTGTCGGCGCGCCGAGAATGACGCCGAAGATCGCCGCCACTCCCCAGGAAACCGCCATCGCGGGCCAGAAATTCTGCATGAATTCCGGCACCCAGCCCTTGCGAACGAAGAAGCTGGCCGGTGAGGTGAGAAACGCCATCGTGTAGGCGCCGATAGCGAAGAAGGCGGCGTAGCCAAGATCGAGCAGGCCGGCATAGCCGACCACGATGTTCAGACCCATCGCCAGGATGACGAGGATCAGCATGCCTTCCAGCTTGCCGAGCTGGCGCAGGCCGAGCCACGAGTCGATCAACGGATAGATGAATGCGAAGACCAGGATGACCGGGCCGATGAGCCGGCGCCAATCGTCGATCGGGTTGAAACGCGATTGCGGCGCGGTGACCGAGCGTGAGGCCATCGGCTACACCTTTTCCGGCACGTGATCGCCGAACAGGCCGCTCGGCTTGAACACCATCACGAGCACGAGGACACCGAAAATCACGCTCGGGGTCCACTGTGCGCCCCAGCCGCCGATCAGCGTCTTCATGAAGCCGTCGCTCAACGACCACACGATGCCGATCAGCAGGCTCCCGACGACCGCACCGTAAAGATTGCCGATCCCGCCCAGCACCGCCGCCGTGAAGGCGAAGAGCCCGTAGCGGAATCCCATCTGAAAGCGGGCGGCACTCGTGTAGTAGAGCGCGATCATGCCGGCCGCACCGGCCAGCGCGCCGCCGATCAGGAACGCCATGCCGATCGTGCGATTGACATCGATCCCCATCAGCGCGGCGGCATCACGATCCTGGGCGGTCGCGCGCATCGCCTTGCCGGAGCGGGTTCGGTAGACGAACCAGGTTAGCGCGAACAGGATCGGGATCGTTATGGCGAAGACGAGGAGATCGAGCGGCCGCAGGCGGATCGTGGTGTCGAGCCCGAACCACTCATTCAACACGTTGTAAGCGCGGTACTTCTGCGGCAGTAACGCCGGCGGTGAAATCGGATTACCGCCCTTCCAGTAAATGGCGATGTTCATCAGAATAAAACTGAACCCGATTGCCGCGATCAATGGCGCCAGTCGTGGCGCTCGCCTCAATCGCCGGTAGGCGATGCGATCGATTCCGAAATTGATGCCGGCGCTGAAGAGCATCGCGCTGACCAATGCCAGGGCCGCGGCGCCGATGATGATGAGCGGCGCCGATTGCGGCGTGACGCCGGTGAGTCCCACCACCGTCGCCGCGAAAAAGGCGCCCATCATGAACACTTCGCCGTGCGCGAAATTGATCAATTCCACGATGCCGTAAACCATCGTGTACCCGAGCGCGATCAGGGCGATCAACGAGCCGTTGGCGAGGCCGATGATCAGCTGCTGGATCAGCAAATTCCAGTTGACATCCATCCGTTGAGGCTCCCAAGCGGTCGAATGGCCCAATCACGTCGGCCGAGGCCGGGGCGTGCCGGGTAACAGGGTGTTACCCGGCACATTTGATGCATCCCCGTGAACGCGGATCAGGCGATCAACTGGAGGTAGACGATCTGGCCGTCCTGAACCTGATTGAGGCCCATCATCTGGACCGTCGAGTCGCCTTCCGCGTTGAACGACCAGGTGTGGCCAAGGAGGCTGTGGAAGTCCGTGGTACCCATCAGTGCCTCGAGAATCGCCGCGCGATCCTTGGCAGCTGCCTTGTCGATGGCCTGAATCACCACCACGGCCGCTTCGTATGCGTACATGGCGTACGCATCCGGGATGTGTCCCAGCACCGCTTCCATAGCTTCCGCGTAGTCGGCGCCGGCGCCCTCGAGGAAGTTGGCCGGAATGCCGCCGAAGGTGATGTACGACCCCTCGGCCGCTTCGCCCGCGCCGTCAACAAACGCTTGATTGAAGAGTCCATCCGGGCCGAGGAAGATCACGTCATCGGCCGGCATGAAGTCGCGAAGGTCGACCAGGAGCTTGCTGGCGTTCAGGTTCACGATCGCGCCGAGGTAAACGATATCCGGACCGGCATCGGCAATCGAGGCCATCAGCGACTGGTAGTCGGGAGCGTTCGGATCGAAGCCCTCGAAGCCAAGCACTTCGCCTCCGAGTTCCTCGAATACCATCTGGAACACGAGCGCGACGCCCCGGCCATACGGCTGATTGTCATGCAGGATGTAGGCCTTGCGGCGACCCTGATCGTTATACGCCCAGCGCGCGGCCGCGCCACCCTGCAGGTCATCGGTCGAGATCACGCGGCAATAGTTGCGAGTGCCGGTCGGGTAAAAGATCTCGGGTTCGCCCTCGAGCGTGATGCCTTCGGTGACCTTGGTCAGGCCCGGGTAGGTGTTGGCGTGAGAAATCTGCACCAGACCGGCCTGATTGGTGATCGGGATCGAAATCTGGGCAGCGCCCGAGTTGTACGTGGCCATGTAGACCATGCAATCGGGATCGTTGATGGCGCGGTTCGCGTTGTCAGTCTCGACGCCGGCGTCCCACGCCCCGTTGTTGGCGAGAATGCCATCATCGAGCGCTTCGTATTCAATGGCGAATCCGCCGGCGGCATTGCCAAAGTCGGCAAATGCCATCTTCACGGCTTCAACTGCATCACCGCCGAGTTGCTCGGTGGCGCCGCTCAGCGGCCACGAGGAGTAGATCTTGATCGTGCCGCCGCTTGTGTCGGTGTTGTGCTCGATCCCCTCAGCACCGATATCGGTGCGCGAGGGTGCATCCTGCGCCTGCGCCTGCGTGCCAATCACCTGGTTGACGAGGGTCGCGGAAAGACCGATCGCGGCCGCCCGCTTGGCGAAATCACGACGGGTGAGATTGCCTCGCTTCAGGCTCGCAATGAGACCCGGAATCGAATCGTGTTGACCGTTCGACATCATTCCTTCTCCCGACGAGAGACCTGCGTCGACCCGATCGCCGGCCACCCTGGCCGGTCGAACGCGTCGCTCCGATACGAGCGCTCCACCGGAATCACAGCGTTTGGAGGGTTTCACACGTCGCCGAAGGGGTGCTTCAGCTTGCGTTCGGCCCCGCTGCATTCGTGGTTCGTTCCGGTGTCACTTCAATGGCGGAGAATAGGCGGGTTGACTACTGACTGTCAATTCTCCCCTTAAGTACCGAAGTCCTGAACGGGGTGATCACCATCCCCCGACCGGAATCAACCGGCTATGCGACACCGAGCAGCCGGGTTCAAAGGCGCCGGAAAACGCTTACCGCATCGTGGCATCATTGAATGCGACGGCGTTGAGGCCAACGAGAAACGACCGGGAACGACATGCGGATCATTGGGATTGACGAAAAAGACGATTGGGACGCCCGGATCACCGAAGGGTTCCCGCCGCGCGACCAGAATCCGGACGGACCCGGAATCGAAGGGACGCTCGGCGCGGAGGAACTGCTCGAGCGCGACCGTCTGCTGCTCGCGCCCGCCCAGAAAGCGATGGAACGCGCCGGCTTTTACGCCTACAGCACGATCAACCAGGAGGGGCGGTTGGCGGTCGCCTCGGACGACGAAACCGGGCGATTCGATATCTGGGTCGATGACAACGAGTTTGTCGTCACCCTCTGGGCCTCGAATCCCGGGCTGTACATGGATGAAGAGAACGCCTGGCGGCGTCGCTCGATGGAGCGGCTGGCCCGACTCGCCATTCCCCGGGTGGCGAAGGGGATGCTCGAGGAACACCAGGAAGCGATGTGGGACGACGACGATCACGGTGTCGCTGTGCGCCTCACCTATTACGTGCCACTTTCGCACGTCGATCACATCGGCGAACTGGTCCGCCATCGGATTCCGGAACTGGCGGAACTGATCACCTACGTCGAACGCCAGCTCATCTAGCCTGCCCTGGAAAAGCCACTAACCGGCCCTCCTCCACGCTACCCATCATTCAGAGCGAAGCGATGAATCCGACGCGAAGCGGCCCTGCGAAACCGCACCGTGTCCAGGCCAAGAGCCG
>JADLGF010000245.1 GCA_020849415.1 Thermomicrobiales bacterium | reverse complement strand
TTTGTCGATCGCGCTCGCGCGGTCAACGCCCAGATCGATGTGGCGAGTGTCGATGAGGTCGCGGAGATCGTGCGGCGGCTCGATGGGTTGCCCCTCACAATCGAACTGGCCGCGGCCGCGATGTGGAAGCTGCGGACCCCGGAACTGCTCCTGGCGCATCTGCATCCGAGCCTGCCGACGCTCGATCAGGGGTGGCGCGATGCCACGGCGCGGCACACCACGATGCGCTCCGCCATTGACTGGAGCTATCAGCTGCTCGATCCGCAGGAGCAGGCGCTGCTCGCCCGCCTGTCGGTTTTCACCGGCGGATTCACGCTCCAGCTGGCCGAACGCCTGGCACGCGGCCGCGCCGCCGGCGGACCGTACCCGCACAACGACGGCTACGGTGAGCCCTTCTTCGGGGCTTTGAAGTTTGATGAAGACCCCTATCTGCTGGGCACCGAAACCGGCGACTACTCGGCGGCGCTGGCGCTCTCCCCACTTGCTGGTGATGTCAGCGCGCAGCTTGATGCCCTGGCGGGTAAACATTTGCTGCAGCGCGCAACCGGCCGGGATGGCTCCACCCGCTACCGAATGCTCGAAACTATTCGCGAATATGGACTCGAAAAGCTCGAACTCAGCGGCGGCAGCGCCGCGGTCCGGCACGCTCACGCGGCCGCGATGATGGCGTTCGCCGAGAGTTCCGTGATGGCAATCTGGGCGTCACACGTCGATCCCCTGGCCCTGGCGCGTCTTGATGATGAACTTGGCAATTTGCGTGCCGCGATCGCCTGGGCGGAAGCCCAGGAAGCCGCCGGCGCGGAACTCCTCATCCGCACCGTGGAACCGATCTGGCAGTACTTTCAGTACCGGGGCATGCTGAGCGACGTACGCCGCTGGCTCGAGCGTGGACTCGCCTTTTCCACCGTTCCTCCGGTTCCTCGCTCGTTCGCGTTGAGTTGGCTGGGCCTCATCTGCTGGATTCAGGGCGATGATCTCGCGGCCGTGCGAGCGAACGAGGAGGCGTACGATATCGCGCGGCGCTTCGATCTCACCCTCTGTGAGGCGAGAACGTACGCGTCGACCGGGGCGGCGATCGCCTGGCGCAACGGCGATCTCCCTGAGATGGGGAGACGGATCGAGCGCGCCCTCGCCATCTATCAGGCGTGGCAGGATCCCCTCGGAATCAGCATCTGTCTCACGCTTCAGGGGCAACTTCTTCGCATGCTGGGACGGCCCATTGAGGCGCGGGCCGCCCTCGATCAGGGCTATGCCCTCGCCGCCGTGCCGGGATACGGCTGGGGGATGGCGACCTCCCGCTACTTCGCGGCTGAAGCGATGCACGATGCCGGCGATCTTGACGCCTCGGTCGCGCTCCTAATCGAGGCGCTCGATCTCTACTGGGCGGAGGAGGATGGCTGGGGCGGCGGCTCGGTTGTTTCATCGGCGGCGGTGATTGCAGAGGAGAGGAACGACCCGGAGTGCTCCGCCCGGTTCTTCGGCATTGCCGCGACCTTGCTCGTTCGTGCCGGCGCGTTCCTGCCCCCGACGCAGTTGCTGGAATACCAGGCGGTGGAAGAGCGGGTGCGCGGCACGCTCGGCGAAGCGGCGTTCAACGCGGCCTACCAGGCGGGGCTCAGTCTCGATCCCGGTGCCGGCATCGCCGAGGTGCGCCGCCACCTGGCGGGGCTCACGGCCGCCACACCGGACCCCATGCCCGCGCCGGCGTCCGCTTCGGCCCTGCCGGAGTTGAAGGGGCGACAACGGGAGGTCGTGGCGCTGCTCCGGTCCGGCAAGAACATCAAAGCTATCGCGCTGGAGCTCGGCATCGATGATGGCACCGTGTATCACCACACGCGCGAGGCCCGCAAGCAGTGGGGGGCCGAATCGATCCAGGAGCTAATCTTGCTCGCCGTGGAATCAGGCCAGTTTTAGCCTCGCCGCATTCACCCTGAATTTTTTCAGGTTATTGGGCGCCGCCATTCTTCGCCCCTGAAATTATTCGCACTGTTCGAGCCTCCACCTCACCCGCAGAATCGACCTCATGTTGTCCGGGCGATAGCTGCGCGAAGCGTGTGGGGGATGGAATGGCTCGAAGACTTGTAACGATCTTTGTCGCGATGTTGCTGGTGCTGACGTCGATAACCGGCTGGAGCACAACGCTCGCCCAGGAAGCCACACCGATCGCGGAGGAGAGTCAGCCGGTTGTCGTTGAGGAAACCGGAGCTACACCCACGGTCCCCGATGCGGCAGCAACCGAACCGGCTGAACCAGAAGCTCCCGAAGATGCCGAGGCGACTCCCACTATCCTCGCTACGGAAGTTCCGGTCGAGACCGAAACCGTAGCGATCGCAGAAGGTGAGGAAACGCTCACTCTCTCCGGAACGGTCATGGACGAGGACGGGAACCCGCTCGAAGGCGTAGGCGTGTCCGCCTTCGGCGCTGACACTGGTCCATACGTTTCGGACGTGACCGATGCTGACGGCAAGTACTCGTTGTCCGAACTGCCGGAGCGAGCCTTCTACTATGTGAATGTAGAAACATACGCAATCGATACCAGCACTGTTGTTTATCGCAACGTCGGCCTGCGGCAGGTTGATTGGGCGGCAGGCGAGATAACGTTTGACATCGAACTCGCTCGCTTTGACATCGTGACGGTGACAGGCACGATCCTCGATCTGGAGGGAGCGCCGGTCCTTGGCGTAAGGGTTTGTTACAACGATCCTTCGGGCGGCTTCGGAAGTTGCGCGGATTCCAATGCTGACGGTGAGTTCGGCGTCTCCATGCCCCTGCACACGGACCATCCAATCCGGGTGATCGTTGGTACGGGCGACTGCGTCTTCAACTCTACGCAGCTCATTGATCTCGTCGCAACCGGCGAAAATCCGTTGGAACTCGGCGACATCTCGTTCGATTGCGCTGGAACTTCCATCCCCGATGAGGCGCTCAGCATCTCGGGCACGGTGACCGACGATTCCGGGAATCCCATTGAGGGCGTGACGGTACGTGCTTGGGACGGATGGTTCTCTGGGGACACTGCGCCGACTGTGATGACTGGTAGTGACGGCAGATATATCTTCAGCAGTCTTCCTGAACGAGACTATTACCGCGTGATTCCGGAAACACTTGTCGTCCCCGGCCAGGCCGTTTTTCGCTCGACGAGCGACATTCGGGTCAATTGGGTCGCGGGCGAACTGACGGTCGATTTTGAGCTCAAGCGCTATGCCGTCGGGGCTGTCTCGGGTGTGGTCAAGGACCAAACGGGTGCGCCACTCACCGGCTTTCGAGTTTGCCTCACCGGTCCGATCGAGGAAAGTACGGGGCCGGCAGGCGGGAGTATCGCGTGGAACTACGACTGCGTAGATCCGGGATCAGACGGGCTGTACTCGTTCCCGGATTCACCCCACGGTCAATACGTGTTGAGCGTGGACCGAACGAGCAATCCAGACAATTTCATGAGATACCGCATTGACATCGACTTGACGCTCGACAGCGCGTCCCACATGCGGGATGTGATCTTCGTCCGCGCGCCGTCCGGTCCTGCCACCATCTTCGGCGTGATCACCGACGAGCACGGCGCGCCGATTGCCGGCGCGGATGTTTGCCACGGCCGGGAGAGTATCCCGATCAGCAACTGTCCGGTGACAGGGCTGGACGGCTCATACAACATCGAAAACGCTGAACACGGCGAATATCGCCTGGGTATCTTTGCCGACGGCTACGAACCGATGTTCATCTATCTCCAGGTCGGTGCAACCCCCTTCGAAGCGAACGTGGTGCTCAGTCTCACGGGCACGGCGGCGGGTACGATCACCGATCTCGACAATAACCCGATCGAGGGCGCCTCGATTTGCACGGGCGTCGGCAAAGGTGAATTCCTCTGCGTTGAGACCGGCGCAGACGGTCGGTTCGGTATATCGATTCAGCTCAACCCCGATTACCCCCGAACCTTCGAGATCAAGGCCGAAGGCTGTGTGACAACGTTCGCGCAGGTCGCTGGCAGCACCACCGGCTTCGTTGAAATCGGTACGATTCAGCTTGACTGTGGTGGGCCGGAGGAGCCGGAAGATGCGAAGGTCCGAGGGCAGATTCTGGATGGAGACGGCGCGCCGCTGGAAGGCGCAGCGGTTTGCCTCGATGGGACCGAAACGTGCGCCACGACGGACGGGGATGGCTACTACAGCCTGACGTTCACCGAATTGCCGGGCGCGTCAGGCACCTTCACCGCCAGTCTTGACGGCTACGAATTGCAGTCCCAGCTTGTCACCGGGGTGGTGGCAGGTCGCGAGGTGGTGGCGAATTTCATCCTGGTGGCGGTCGAGGTGCCGGTGGTCGATCCGGTGGCAGAGCTCTCCACGGAACGTGTGCAGCCGGCGGCGCGGGTGACGTGGACCATCAGCCAGGCCGCGGTGAACGCCGAGATCACGATCGAGTGGGTCCGGGAGAATGGCGGCATCATCGCCCTTGAGACCGCTATCGCCGATTCGTCGGGCGCGGCTTCGGGAACGTTCGCGGCGCCGGCGGTGCCGGGTGGAGCCGGTCACCTGGTGCGATTCACCGTCGGGTCAGACACGATCGAGATTCCGATCGCTGTGGCGGCGCGGATCAGCCCGACGCCCACCACCTCCGTGCCAGGTGAGACCATCAGCGTCAACCTGCGCGGGTTCGCCGCCAATGATCCGCTGCAGATTCTCTGGCGGGTGAATGGTGCGTGGGTCCAGGTGGCGGGAGTGCGATCTAGTCCCACCGGCAGCGTGACCGGGTTGCAGATCTTGGTGCCGGCGAACGCCGAGGCCGGCGCCAACACCATCCGTGTCAGCGGCACGATTTCGCAGCAGTCGAGTGCGTTTACGGTAATTCGGCCGGCGGCATTGCTCGATTCCACGCGGGCGACGGTTGGGACGCGCGTTGGTTTCACGTTCAGCGATTTCCCGGCCAACAGCCAGGTCGAGATGACGTGGGTCCGGCTGAACGGAGGCACGATCGCGCTCGGCACGGTGACCACGGACGCTGGTGGCGCGGCGACTGGCCAGATCGAAGTGCCCGCCGCCGAAGGCGGACCGGGCCAGCAGATCAGATTCACCTCCGGCGCGGCAATTGCGACGGCCACCTTCGAGATCGCTGCGCGCATTCGGGTGACGCCGGCAATCGCCCGGCCTGGTGAAACGGTGAGCCTGAATCTGCGCGGATTCAAGGTGGGTGATCCGGTCCGGATAATGTGGCGGAACGGGCAGGGGGATTTCGTCCAGGTCGGGTCGGCCACCACAAGCAGCACCGGCAGCGTGACCGGGCTGGAGATCGTGGTGCCGAACTGGGCGCCGAGCGGGGTGAACACCCTTCGCGCCAACGGCGCAATCTCAGGGCAGACCAGCGCGCTGACCATTGAGTCCCCCTCGGTCGTGGTCACGCCGATGTCCGGCACGGTGAACACCAGGATCAGGTACACACTGGAGCGATTCCCGGCTGATAGCCAGGTCACCATCACCTGGAACCGGTTGACGGGTGGAACGGTGAATCTCGGGACCGTGACGACCGATGCCACCGGTTCGGCGAGCGGCGACTTCCTGATTCCGGCGACGCCGGGCGGATCGGGCCAGATCGTAACCTTCGTTTCCAGCAGCGTTTCGGCCACGGCGATGATCGCGGTGAATCCGCGGGTGAAGGTGACGCCGTCAGTGGCTGCGCCGGGCGAGACGATCGACATCTCGTTGCGCGGACTGCCGCGACAGGAGCCGTACGTGATCCGGTGGCGAGCCGGCAACACCGGCGCCTTCACGGTGATCGCGAGCGGCACAACCTCGAACACCGGCAGCGCCAACGTCGCCTTCACGATCCCGGCGTCGGCGGTGGAGGGTCCGTACCAGTTGCGGGTCGAAATGGCGCCGTACAACCTGCAAACGAACGCCTTCTCGGTCGGGAGCGGCGAAACGCAACTGGCAAGCTACGAACCGGACTAGAGCGAGGTTCCCGACGGTCGTCTTCCAGCCAAACAACGCCCGTCATCCTGACCGGAGGGAAGGACTCGACGCGAAGCGACGGTGCAAAACGCACCGTGTACATGCGGATATCCGCTTCGCGTCGAGTTCCTCACATCCGTTCGGAATGACGGGCTGACTGGTTAGAGTGTGCGATAACTCCTGGGCGACCGCCCTAATTCTTGTAAGTGGCGCGTTTCAGTTTCTTGAACGCCTTTTCCGGGTTGGGCATATCGCTCGCTTCCATTTCCGCGCGGGTTTCTTCGAGCGGGTAGGGGAGTTTGCGGAGCTCGGCCATCCAGCGTTTGGCGTCGTCGTCCCAGGTGAGCACGCCGTACTTGCAACGGAGATCGCCGTCCTTCGGGTTGCCGACTGCTGACACATCGACCAGCAGGATGTCATCGACTTGCCGAATGTAGGCGATGTGAATGTGGCCAAAAGCGATCGCCTGGGCGCTCACCGGATCGAGAATCGTGCGGAGTTCCCGGTCGCTCATACCTGGGTCCAGCGCCTGCAGCTGATCGTGCGGATTGGCGTGGACGATCAGCAGGTCATCGTCGGGCGATGTCCCGCCCGGCGGGGTGATGCGGATTTCAATCGGCAGCGCATCGAGCCACGCAATCCCGGCTTCACCGATCATTTCCCGGGCGTAGGCGATTTGTGGATCGCCGTCGGCACGGCCGTGGACGATGTCGTAATCGGTGTTGCCCTGCACGGCCGCGTAGCCACGCTGCCGGATCAATGCGATTACGCGATCGGGCCGAGGCCCGGCTTCGCAGAGATCGCCGGCCACCACCACCGCGTCGTACGGCCCGGTGGCGTCGATATCGGCGAGCACCCGTTCGAACGCCAGATCAAAACCGTGGATATCCGAAAGCACCGCCACCCGCATCGTTGGCCTCCTTCTCATCGATTCCCATGGTAACGCGCCGGACGCGCCGAGTTGACGCGCGCTCCCCTGACCGGCACTATCGACGCGAGTGGAGCGCCGCACGGGCGCGGGGATGGATGCGATGGAAATGGCGCGCGGGGCACCGGGGTTCGTGGCGCCCGGTACGCCCCTGATCGGCCGTGACGATGAGATCGAGGGAGTGGCGACGCTCCTGTCGGTCCCGGCTACCCGCCTGATGACCGTGACCGGCCCCGGTGGGGCGGGGAAAACGCGCCTCGCCCTGGCCGTGACCGAGCGGCTGCGCGATCACTTCCCCGGCGGGATCACCTCGCTGGCGCTGGCCGATGTCACCACCGCCGAGCAGACCATCGAGGCGATCGCGCTCGCGTGGCGAGCCCCGGCCCGTGACGATGCCGATCCGATCGTGCGGGTGGCGTCGGTCGCGCCAGATGCGCCGGCGCTCCTCGTGCTCGACAATCTCGAACAGATTCGCGGACTCGCCGCGCCGGTCGCCACCCTGCTCGGCGCCGCTCCGCAGCTTCGGATTCTGGCGACCAGCCGTTCACCCCTGCGCATTCGGGGTGAACGGGAATTGCCCCTCGCGCCGCTCGCGACCCCCGCAGCTTCGATCTGGAGCGATTCGGTCGCGCTGGCGCGGAATCCGGCCGTGCGCCTCTTCGTCGATCGTGCCGAGGCGGTCAAACCCGGTTTCACGCTCGATGCCAACAATGCGCCGGTTGTCGCCGAAATCTGCGTTCGGCTCGATGGCCTGCCGCTGGCGATCGAACTGGCGGCGGCGCGGGTGCGGATGCTGCCTCCGGCGGCGCTGCTCGAAAAACTCGCCGATTCGCTCACCCTTCTCTCCGGCGGCGCGCGCGATCTGCCGGAGCGTCACCGCACCCTCCGCGCGGCGATCGCCTGGAGCCACGACATGCTTGCCGAGGAGGAGCGGCGGCTCTTCCGGCGACTCGGCCGGTTCCGGCGCGGCGCTCCCTGGGACGGGATCGAGGCGATCTCGGCCGTCGAGCCGGCGATCGCCGATCCGTTCGAAGCGATCGCAAACCTGATCGATCAGAGCCTGCTCCGGCAGGACGATGCCGGCGCCGAACCGCGCTACGTGATGCTGGAAACGATCGCTGCCTTCGCCGCGGAAGAACTGGCGGCGTCGGAGGAGGCTGATCGCGTACGAGACGCGCACGCAGCCTGGGTTTCGGCGATGGTGGAAATGGCCGCTGCTGCCGATGGAGCCGAGCGGGTCGCCTGGCTGACCCGATTCGACATCGAAACCGAGAACATCCGGCTGGCGCTCGACCGGTACGCCGAAACGGGCGACGGCGCCGCCGGACAACGGCTGGGCGGCGGACTCGTCCGCTGGTGGGACGCCCACGGCCGCTCCGGCGAGGCCCGTCGCCAGCTGCAACGCGCCCTCGATTTCGGTCCGGCCGGGGAGGGGATCGGCAGCAAAGCGATCTCGGCGGCGGCGATGTTCGCCCGGCGGCAGGGTGATTTCCCGGAGGCGGAGCGCCTCTACGCGCTGGCACTGGAGCGCTTCGAAGCGGATGGCGACGAATCGGGCATCGCCAGCACAATCAACAACCTCGGCGTATTGGCGCTCGATCAGGGCCGGTACGATCAGGCCCGGGAACGCTACGAAACCGCGATGGAGCGGTTCGAGAGGCTCGGCCAGACGGACCGGGTCGCGGCGATTCTGGTCAATCTCGGCCCGGTGGCGCGGCGACTCGGTGAACCGGACCTGGCCGCGCGGCGGTATCAGGAGGCGCTGGCGATCTATCGCCGTCTGGGGGATCGCCAGCGCGCCGCCATCGTGCTCAACAATCTCGGCGTGCTGGCGATTTCACAGCAGGACCCCGGTCGGGCGGCGACGCTCTTCCAGGAAGCACTGAGTGGCTTCCGGGCGCTCCACGATGAACCGGGCATAGCGCTCGCCTTGCGCAATCTCGGTGAGGCCCAGCTCGATCTCGGCGATCTGCCGGCGGCGCTCGCGTCATATCGGGATGCCCTGCGCGGTTACGCCGACCAGGGCGCTCGGGGCGGCGCCATCGACGCGCTCGAAGGGATCGCGCTCTGCCAGCTGACCGGCCCCGATCCGATTCGCGGCGCGCGATTGGCCGGCGCCGCCACCGTGCTGCGCGATGCTTTCCTGCTCGATCGCGATCCGGCCGATCAGGAGCGGATCGATCACGCGCTGGCGGCGGCCCGGGCGAATACTGGCCGGGGCCAGATCACCAACGCCCTCGAAGGTGGCAAAGGGCTCGATTTCGACCGCGCCGTGGCGGAAGCGCTCGAAAGCGAGGCGATCGCCCCGTCACCCCCGGCGGCCGAATCGCTGCCGACGGTCAGCGTGAAACTGACCCGGCGCGAACGGGAGG
>JADLGF010000244.1 GCA_020849415.1 Thermomicrobiales bacterium | reverse complement strand
TCGGCGCCTGCAGCAGTTCGGCGAGGCGAAGGAGTTCCTCGCCGGCTTCGGCCCGCTGGATGCCGCCACCGGCGTAGATGACCGGGTTGCTCGCCTGGCCAAGGAGGCGGGCGGCCTTGTCGATCAGGTCAGGATCGCCACCGGTTCGGACACGTGGTGGCGTCGGTTCACCGATAGTCACCGGAGCCGAGCCGAACAGCACGTCGGGCGGTACTTCGAGTTCCACCGGCCGCGGCCGGCCGGTCCGCATCTGCCGGAACGCTTCGGCGATCGTGCCCGGAATCGCTTCGGGCGAGTTCGCCCGGGCGGCGTGTTTGGTGACCGAGCGGATCATGCCAAGCTGATCCTTGATTTCGTGCAGGGCGCCGACGTTCCGATCGATCAGGTCGGAGCGCACCTGCCCCGCGATCGCCAGCACCGGCGAATTGCAGGAGTAGGCGACCGCCAACCCCGAAGCGGCGTTCAGCAACCCCGGCCCCGGCACGACGACCGCGACTCCCTCGCGCCCCGTCACCCGCGCGTAGCCGTCAGCCATGTAGGTGGTCGATTGCTCGTGACGCGGGTGAATCACCCGAACGTGATCGCGTTCCTCCCAAAGAGCGTAGAAAAAGCCGTCGAGCTGGATGCCAGGGAGGGCGAAAAGGGTATCGACGCCCTGCTTCTTCAAGCTCGCCACCAGGGCGTGGCCGCCGGTCATCGTCGTCACGCGGGAATTCAGTTCGGGTTGAGCGTCTTCGATCGTTGACGTCATCGAGCGGCCTCCGATTGCCGGTCAAGAATGGCCAGAATCTCTTCGTCGGTTACATCATCGGTCGGGTATTGACGCGGCCGGGGATAGCTGCGCCAGCTCGAATCGTTACCCGCGTTCCCCCATCCGGGACCGGCCAGATCGATGAAGCCGGCCGCTTCCGTGTAATGAAAACGTTGTTGATTGACCGATTTCACGACCACGATGCGGTACTCGTACGGTTCGATGCCGACCGACCGGAAGACGGTCTGCTCGGTCGACATCACCGGCACCGAGGTCACCACGACGGTGATAGACGGCTCGATCTCTACCACCGCGGTCCGGCCCATCGAAGAGTTGCTGACTTCGAGGTGCCCCGGTTGTGGTTCGCGGCTCTTCATCAGTTTGCCGTCCGAAAGGAGCCGGATCGTGGCATCAACCGTCACCGGTTCGTAGCGATCCGCGCCCCAGGTCCCGCCGAGGGGGCTTCTGAGCGTCCCGCCGATGCCGACCGCTTCCGCGCGTTCAACGAAGCCCGGATCGTTGATGATGTGAAGGGATGGCGCCGTTACTCCGAGATCGAGGAGCGATTCGATCACGGCTGTGCAATCGCCCGGAAAGCCGCCGGTAACCGAATCGAGCGGATCAGCGATGACGACCGTGCCCGGCGGCATGGCGAGTGCGTCGGTGATCGCTTTTGGGAGGGGAGTGCGCGGCCGCGTTTCGGCGGCGATGCGATCCCGTTCGCTCCAGGCGCGCCACATCTGGTCCCGGCCGATCGATTGCGCGAGGTCCGGTTCGCCATCGGTGACGGTCACCGCGCTCAGAACGTGGAACTCCTCGACATCGAGGTGCGGGTGGGTCGGCATGATCGAGCAGCAGAGCACACCCGGTTCCCGTTCGCGTTCGACCCCGGCGGCGATCAGGTCCTCCATCAGCGGCAGTGACGTCAGGTACATCGGAATGGTGGTGATAGTCGTCACCGGCCGGATGAGGCCATTGGCAGCGTCGATGACGATGCGCGCCGCCTGGAGACCCCGGTCGACGAAATCATGGTGCGGGTAGGTCTTGTACGCGACGAGCGCGTCAGCTGAACGCGCCATCCGCTCGGTGGGATTGCCGTGCATATCGAGCGTGGCGGCGATCGGCACATCGGGGCCGACGATCTCGCGAATACCCGCCAGCAACGCGCCGCAGGTGTCCTCTTCGCCGACCGCCAGCGATGCACCGTGCAGCGAAATCAGCACGCCGTCGACCGGCAGCTGTTCGCGCAAGAGGGTCGTCATCCGGTCGTAGATCCACTCCCAAAGCGGTTGCTCGACCGGCCCCGAGCAGGATGCGTGCGCACCCAACAGCGGCGCCGGCTCGATGCCGGCTTCATCCAGCGCCGCCAGAAAACCACCAACTTCGGTGCGCGTGCCGCGGAAGAAATCGAGCAGCGCCGTTCCCTCCACGAGCGCACCCGCTTCGAACATCGCCCGCTTCCCCAGTAGCGGCGTCATCGAACTCGTTTCGGTCCAGAAGCGTCCCACCGCGATGCGCATCGCCAAACTCCTTGCCGACTACTGGCCGTACTTGAGTTCTTCGGTCTTGCGGAGGATTTCGCCGCTCTTCACCAGTTCGGTCACCTCCCGCAGATCGTTGAGATAGCCACTGAGGAAGGGTTCGTGTCCGGGAGAGAGCATCAGGTGAATGGAAGGTGGCACGCGTTCGAGGTAGACGCGCCAGCCACGCGCCGCCATGCCATCCCCGACCGCAACCATATCGACCGTGTCAGAGGCGTAGGCGATCAGGCTCATATCGGGCTCACCGACGACATAGAAATCGGGCATCGCCTCGATTTCGTCTCGCAGCCAGCGCATGAAGGTCATCGTTTTCCTGGTCAGGCGGAGGTAACCATCCTCACCGAGGTAGTTCATCACCGCCCAGGCCGCCGCGATCGCGCCGCCGGGACGCGTACCGGTCAGGGTGGGCGTGCG
Source organism: Thermomicrobiales bacterium (assembly GCA_020849415.1). Lineage (GTDB taxonomy): Bacteria > Chloroflexota > Chloroflexia > Thermomicrobiales > UBA6265 > JADLGF01. The sequence goes on along the minus strand of JADLGF010000244.1, from coordinate 2,474 downwards.
ATACGTGCCGCCCGGCCAATTGTCGAAGTAGTACCCCTGATATTGGTAGATGTCCTCATCGCGGCAGATGAGGGTGGAAGCGCCCTTGGCCGTATAGCCGAACTTGTGGAGATCGGCGGAAATCGTGGTCACGCCCGGATTGCGAAAGTCGAAGGGGATGATCTCGTGTCCGAGTTTCTCGACGAACGGCAGAAAGAATCCACCGACGCAGGCATCGACGTGAAAGCAGATGTCTCGCTCGCGGGCGAATTCGGAGAGTTCGGGGATTGGATCGATCATCGTGTAGACGTAGTTGGGAGCCGAACCGACGAGCAGCACGGTGTTCCCGGTGATTGCGGCGCGATAGGCGTCGATGTCGACCCGCCAGTCGGGGCCAACTGGCGTGCGGATCGTTTTCAACCCGAAGTAGTGTGCCGCCTTGTCGAAGCCCGGGTGAGCGGTCTCCGGCAAGACGATCTCAGGGGCTGTGATCTCTGGCTGGCGAACGCGCGCCCGATCCCGGGCGATCTTGACCGCCAGCAGAATGCTCTCGGTGCCACCGCTGGTGATGTTGCCGAGTCCCGCCGGGGCGTGGAGCAGGCCGGCGGTCATGTCCACGACCTCGGATTCGTAGCGCTTCAGGCTTGGAAAGGCGGTCGGCGCCAGGCCGTTGCCGGAGAATCCGCGGAGGTAGGCGTTCTTCGCGACCTCGGCCACATCATCGCCGGCGAGATAGACGAGCGCCGCAACCCGCCCCTCCTGCCAGCGGACATCCGCTTCAGCCTCGTGATCCATGATGGTCCATATGTCAGCGGCGGCTATGCCCTCACGGGCGAGGGAGGCGCGGGTTTTCTCTTGCTCCACGGTCATTGTCCTGGCTCCTCATAGTCGCTTGTTGGCGGTTCGTGCGCTGTTCGGCAACGGTGTATCCGAAAAGAAACCGGGTTACCTTGATGGCGCACAGTCTATGAGTGATGCTTTTCGCTGTCAATCGGCTGTTTTCATCCGGGCGGCGGGCATGGGAAAACGCGTGTGACGATGTGGGGATTGGTGGGTGTCGATGGAAAATGGTCAATCCGGTATCAGTGCGATCGATCGGGCGTTGATCATCCTGGAGGCGCTGGCGGCCGCCCCGCAGGGGTTGACCGTGACCGATCTGAGCGCCCAACTCCAGATCAACAAGGGGCTGACGTTCCGCATCCTGTCGAGCCTGGCGCACCGGGAGTACGTCTATAAAGACGAGTCGACCCAGCATTACCGCATCTCCATCCGGCTGCTTGGCCTCGCGTTTCAGCACCTCAAGGTGCTCGATGTCTACGATGTCCTGCTGCCGATCCTTCGGCGCCTCGCCCAGGAGACCGGCGAACTTGCCGAGCTGAACTGGGTGGAGCAGGGCCGCATGGTGACGGTCGCAAAAGCGGACAGTCCCCGGCAGTTGCGCGTGGTCAGCTATCTGGGGCAGGAGCAGGCGCTGCACGCCACCGCTTCAGGCAAGGTCTACCTGGCTAGCCTGCCAATTGAAGAAGCTCTGCAGCGAGCCATCGTTAACGGTTTGACCGCGTTCACGCCATCCACCATCACCGAAATCGAAGCCGTGAAGCGGGAACTCGATCTGGTCCGCGATCAGGGGTACGCAACGAATAACCAGGAGTCCTCGGAGCACGTGCTGGCGGTGGCGGCGCCGATTCGCGCCCTGGCGGATGACGGCCGGGTGGTTGGGTCGGTCGGCGTGGTGTCGCCAGATTTTCATGAAATCCACCGTGATCCCGCGGTGATCGAGCGAACCATCCACGCCGCCAACGAGATCAGCCGCGCCTGGCCACTAGTGCACCTCGAGGTCTAGCTCATTTCCGAAGAAGACCGTCTGATTCGACATTCACGCATGGGCTTCCGGGCGTTTCGAAGCTGGCGCGACGTAGCGCGGCTTGTCCGTCCATCGCGCTGCCGGGGCTAGGCTTGGAGCATTCTGGCCACGGTCGTCGACTGTTCGGTCGATGCTGATCCCCGTCCGCTCAGGTAAAACCGCTGGCCAGGCGCTCGCTTCGTGTCGGGCGTCTTCGACGAAACGTTGCGAAAGGAGCGTTCCAGATGCAACGCACGGTCAGCGACAATCTCATCCAGCAGCTCCGGGAGTGGGGCGTCGAACGGATCTTCGGCTATTCGGGCGACGGCATCAACGGCATCCTTGGCGCGTTGCAACGCGCCGGGAACCGGCCGCGCTACATCCCGGTTCGGCACGAGGAATCCGCCGCGCTGATGGCCTCCGGACACGCCCGCTTCACCAACGAGGTCGGCGTCTGCCTCGCGACGCAAGGCCCCGGGGCGATCCACCTGCTGAACGGACTCTATGACGCCCGGCTCGATCATCAACCGGTACTGGCCATCGTCGGCCAGATCTCCCGGATGGCGAAGGGGAGTCATTTCCAGCAGGAAGTCGACCTGACCACGCTGTTCAAGGATGTCGCTGGCTCATTCGTCGAAATGGCAACCACCGC
>JADLGF010000243.1 GCA_020849415.1 Thermomicrobiales bacterium | reverse complement strand
CGGGCGTTCGGCCCGTCATGCGAACACCGGACAGCGGGCCGGTGGGTGAGGAGTCACTTTTGGCGAAGCAGTATCCGAAGCCGTTCGACAATGCGCTCGAAGCCGGCAAGACCTACACCGCCGTGATTAAGACGAATTTCGGTTCGTTCACGGTCGAGTTCTACCCGGACGACGCGCCGAACACGGTCAACAACTTCATTAGCCTGGCGAAGGACGGGTATTACACCAACACCCCTTTCCACCGGATCATCGCCGGCTTCGTCATCCAGGGTGGCGATCCGACCGGCACCGGCGCTGGTGGCCCGGGCTATCGCTTCAACGATGAGCCGGTGAAGAAGGATTACCTGAAGGGCACGCTGGCCATGGCCAACGCCGGCCCGAATACCAACGGCAGCCAGTTCTTCGTGGTACTCGATAACCTCACCGGCCGCCTGCCGAAGAACTACACGATCTTCGGCGGCGTGATCGAGGGGATCGAGGTCGTCGACGCCATCGCCGCGGTGCCGGTCGGTCAAAGCCGCTCGGGCGAGCGCTCGGCGCCGCAGCAGCCGGTGACGCTCGAATCGGTCACGGTGATCGAAAGCTAGGACGACGGTCAGAGGACGGTAACCAACCTCCGTCTTGACCGGTTCACAATGAGCAAACAGAACGCCGGTGATCGTCATTGATCACCGGCGTTCTGTGCCTGCGGGGCCATCCGTATTGACGGGATTCGGTGCGGGCCGAAGTCCTCGTCGTTCGAAGCGGGAGAGGGGGTCAGGCCGCCTTCCCGAGTTCGTTGCAGATCGCTTCATACTCCTGAAGCAGCTTGAGCCAGAAGTCTTCCCAGGCGGCCGTGTCCTCACCTTTGAGTCTGGCGGCGTCGATCCGGGCGTAGCCATCCTCGAGCCGGCGTTCGAGCTGCGCGGCTTCGCTCATACGGCCGGTGATCTCGATCGGCTGGTTCAGCAGGTTCATCATCACGAGTTCCGCTCCCTTCCTGGCCATGCTCTATCAAGCCGAAATGTGCGACGCGCGCTCACTCTTGCGCGCCTGCAAGCGATCGATGAATTGCGAAACGTCCCGACGCGTCAATTGCGTGATCTCACGACCGTAGAGGTCGTTCGCCTCCGCCTGGAGATCCGGCTCACTGATGCCGAGCTCGCGGGCCATAGACGTCAGGTAACGGATCTGCTTGTCAGTCGCGAGGACCTCCTGCGCGGCGATCGGCGCCGATGCCTGCTCGCGAACTTCGTCCCGGCGTGCCTGGAGATCGATCGGAGCATCAACGATCCGATTGCTCGTACCGGTGAAATCGAAATCGGGGCAGAACTGCGTGCCGAAGCCGAGCGCGGAAAGCGCCCGCCCGAGGGCCTTGGTTTCGGCCTTCTCGATGTAATCGCGGAAGTCGTTGTAATGCTCACTGCCCCAGCCAGTCGCCGATCCGCCGCCCGGAATGGAAACCGTGGCGCGGAAGAGCGCCATCTGGCCATCGTGGCTGATCATTTCGGTGGCGATGGTCGCGTCCGGATGCTCGGTGCGCAGCCACAGGAGGCGCCACTTGACTTCGAGGTAATCAGAGCCGTTGACCTTGCGCAGGTACCGGCCAGGATCGAATTGGGTGTCGTTGATCGTCATGTCTCAGAACTCCTTCGTTCTGTATTGCGAACAGTTGTTCGTCTTGATGAATAGTACAAGTGTTCTGACTGAATGTCAAGCGTCTCTTCTCTGAATCGGATGCCGTTTGAGACGGCAGAAATGACGTTGCAGTCGAACAAATGTGGTCCCGTTCGGCTTTTCTGCGTTATATTTCCAACCCGGTTCGGAATCGCCACGGCAGCGAGATCGCTGGTTGTGGCCGGCCCGACGGCAACCGGTGCGTCAATTGCTTTCGTCGAAAGGGTCGGTCAGTGAAGGTCACCTGCCTTCAGGAGAACTTGCAACGCGCGCTGGCGCAGGCGTCTCGCGCCGTTGCCACCAAGACGGCGTTGCCGGTGCTGAGTAACGTGCTGCTCGTGGCCGAGAACGGCCAGTTGCGCATCGCCGCCACCGATCTCCACATCGGCATCACGACCCGCATCCCAGCGGCGATCGAGGAAGAGGGGCGAATCACGGTCGATGCCCGGCTCCTCGCTGAGTTCGTCAATACGTTGCCGAACGAACAGGTTGAGCTGGCCACCACCGCCTCGCGCTCGATGCTCAACGTCACCTGCGGCCGCACCTCCGCCTCGATCAACGGTATCGACGCCGAGGATTTCCCGGTTATGCCGACCCTGAACGAGGACGCGGTCGTGATCGAAATCGACCCCGCCTACTTCCGCGAAATCGTGGCGCAGGTCGAGCTTGCCGCCGCGACGGACGACAGCCGCCCGGTGCTCGCCGGCGTGCTGACCCGGATCGAGGGGAGCAAGATCACCCTCGCCGCCGCCGACGGCTTCCGCCTGGCGGTGCGGGAAGGGGAGTTGCCGGCGCCCGGTCCGGAGCGCCTCGAAGCGATCGTGCCGGCGCGGGCCTACCGCGAACTGAGCCGTATCGTCAGCGACGCACATGAGCCGGTGAAGCTCAGCATCACGCCAACGCAGAGCCAGCTGGTGGCGCAGGTCGGCCAAACCGATTTCCTGTCGAGCCTGATCGAGGGCAACTTCCCCGATTTCCGCCAGATCGTGCCGCGTGAATTTAAGATGCGGGTCGAGGTCGATCGGGAGCAGCTCGCTGCCGCCGTCCGCCGCGCCAGCTTCTTCGCCCGCGACAACAACGATGTCATTCGGCTCGCCTTCAAGCCGGGTGAGGAAGAATTCGACCTCGGCACGCTCGAAGTCACCGCCAACGCGGCCGAGCGTGGCAACAGCCAGAGCGTGATCGACGCCTCCGTCACCGGCGAAGGCTTCCAGGTGGCGTTCAACGCGCGCTACCTCTCCGATGTCCTTGGCGTGCTCCGGCAGTCGAAAATCGTCTTCGGTCTGAACGGTCCGAATCAGGCCGGCGTGCTAAAGCCCTCGGGCGACGATCTCTACTCGCACGTCATCATGCCGATGGTGATCGGCGCCAACTAGCGCTGCGGGTCTCCGGCCGGCCGCGCGGACTGGATTGCATCGACCCCCGCCGTCTGGAACCTCAACCCGCATGCGACTCGAACGACTCCTGCTCGAAGAATTCCGCCGCTACCGCCGGGAGGAAATCCTCCTCCCGGCGCGTGGTTTGGCGCTGCACGGCGAGAACGCCAGCGGCAAGTCGACGATCATGGAGGCGATCGCGCTCCTCTCGACCACGCGCTCACCCCGCACTTCGACCGATCGCGAATTGATCGGCTGGGAGAGCGGCCTGCCTTATGGCTTCCCGCCCTACGCCCGGATCGAGGGCACGGTTCAGCGGGGCGCCGGCTCGGTTGAACTGGAGATCGGCATCGCGGCCGATTCCGCCGAAGCCACCACCGCGCGCAAGCAACTCAAGGTGAATGGCCGGCCGGTGCGCGCCACGACGATGGTCGGACAGCTGCGTTCGGTGCTCTTCACGCCCGAGGATGTGGCGCTGATCTCCGGGCCACCCTCCGATCGGCGACGTTACCTCGATCTCACCCTCTGCCAGATCGATCCCGGGTATATGCGCGCGCTCTCGACTTACGGCCGAGTGCTCACGCAGCGCAACTCGCTGCTAAAACGGTTTCAGAAGGATGGGGTCAATCCTCGGGCGGCGGTGGTCGCCTCCGAATTGCGCTATTGGGACGATGAACTGGTCGAGCACGGCTCGGCGATCATCGCCGCGCGCAGCCAGGCGGTCGCCCGTTTGAGCATCGTTTCGGCTGAAGAGTACAACGCCCTCGATGGCGGGGAACTGGCGCTGGCGTACGCCCCGGAACTCGGGGTGAATGCGATCGATCCCGGCCGGGTGGCCGCGCGCGATGCCGCGGCGTTTGCCCTGCGGGAGGCGCTCGAACACCGCCGGACTGATGAGATCCGCCGGGGAGTGACCTTGAGCGGACCGCACCGTGACGATCTGGTCATCTCGATCGCCGATCGCTCGGCGGCGGCATTCGCGTCCCGGGGTCAGCAGCGGTTGGCCGTGCTGGCGCTAAAACTTGGCGAAGCGGCGCTGATGGCCGACATATCCGGCGAATCCCCGCTGGTGCTGCTCGATGACATCCTCTCCGAGCTGGATGAGCGGCACCGCGGTCAGGTGCTGGAGCGGGCCTCCTCGCTCAACGCCCAGATGCTGATCACCAGCACCGACCGTTCGTTGCTCGAAGGCCCGATCGTGCGCGATCTCGAACGCCGAGCCGTTGTTGAGGGGACGGTCGTGAGTCATGAGTAGTTAGTCGTTAGTTGAATCAATACTCGTCCCGAACCCCGAACCCCGAACCTAACGGTAGTTATGCGATGACGGTGAGAGATCCCGGTCGATTGCGCCTTCCCGCTCCTCTTCGATGATTTCGCGGATTGTCACGTGGCGGCCTGGCGCCGGCCGGACCACGTCATCCAGCCGTGTGAAGCGGTGGGCGATCAGGTTCAGGTTGCGATCTTCCCGCTGCACCGTGCCTTCCACCAGTACGAAAGGTTCGGCACGGACGAGCGTCCGCTGCGCTTCGTACAGCGATGCGTACACAACGACATTGATCAGATCGTATTCGTCCTCGAGCAGCAGGAAGGTCACTCCCTTGGCCGTGCCCGGCCGCTGCCGGCAGACGACCAGCCCCCCGATCCTGATGTCGGCGCCGTGGGGCAGGGCGATCAGATCCCGGGTCGAAACGATCCCGGCCGGCAGGCGAGAGCGCAGCAACCCGAGCGGATGGTAGCTGGGCGACATGCCGATGATCTGATAGTCCGCCGCCATCCGTTCCCAGGCGGTGGTGGTCGGCAGGTTGACCTGATCCTGCTCCACCGGCAGCGGCAGCGAGAGTTGCATGCCCCGATGCCGGTTCACCTTGCGGAGCTTCTCCGGTCCGTGACCGAAGCGCTGATTCGGGATGAAGAGCCCGACCTGCCAGAGTGCTTCGCGCCGGTTGAGTCCGAATTCATCGAAGGCGCCAACTGAAATCAGGTTCTCGATCGCCTCGGTCCGGAGCGAAACCCGGCGGATGAAATCGGGCAATGATCGGAAGGGTCCGCCGGCGGTCCGTTCCGCCACGATCCGGTTCGCTTCCTCCTCACCCATGCCTTTGACGAAGGCGAATCCGATCCGGACCGTCTTGTTGTTTGCGTACTCGACGTGACACTTCGTCCGGCTGGTGTTGATGCTCGGCCGCTCCACCCGGATACCGTGGCGCTTGCCGTCGTTGACCAGCACGTGGGGAGCGTAAAAGCCCATCGGCTGGTTGTTGAGCAAGCCGCAGAGAAATTCGGCCGGGTAGTATTTCTTCAGCCAACACGATTGATAGGCGAGCACCGCGAACGAAGCGGCGTGCCCCTTCGGGAAACCGTAGCTCGAAAATCCGAGCAGGCGTGCGAAAACGCTGCGGGCCACCTCTTCACTGGCACCCCTGGCACGCCACGCACCATCCCTGAACGCTTCCCAGTGAGAAGTCATTGCATCGTGCGAGCGTTTACGGGTCATCGCACGCCGGAGGGAATCGGCCTGACCGGGGGTGAAGTCAGCCAGGGCAATCGCGACATCGACCACCTGCTCCTGGTAGAGGATGATGCCGTGGGTCTCCTTCAACACTGGCTCCAGACACGGGTGGTCGTAAACCGGCTCGACCCACCCCTGCTGCCGGCTCTGGATATACGGAGCAGTGGCGCCGCCGACGATCGGACCGGGGCGAACGATCGCCACCTGCACCGTCAGATCATTCAGGTTGCGCGGCCGCGTTTTCAGCACTGTCTGAATCTGGGCGCGGCTTTCGACCTGGAAAACCCCGATCGTATCTCCCTTCTGGATCATGTCGTAGACGGCGGGATCCTCGAAATCGATCCGGCTCAGATCGGGTGGGTGAGCGCCTGATTCAGCGATCAGCGACATCAAATCCTCGACCAGCGAGAGCATGCCGAGCGCCAGGAAATCGATCTTCACGAAACCAGCAAAATCACACGAATCCTTATCCCACTGGCAGAGAAAGCGCCCCTCCATCGCGGCCGGTTGCACCGGCACCAGATCGGTCATCGGGCCGGAGGAAACGATCATGCCGCCCGAATGTTGGCTGATATGGCG
>JADLGF010000242.1 GCA_020849415.1 Thermomicrobiales bacterium | reverse complement strand
TGCACGCCCACGAAGACCACCAGGGCCAGCCAGAACACAAGCCGATAGATGCCTTGAATATCTTCCGCGGCGGAAGTACGCGGGCTCAGCGTGGAGTAGGGCGAATAGTCATCGGTGCACGCCGCCAGCGCAACGAGCGCCACGACGGCCATGGAGCCGAACGTGACCAATCGCCGCATCAGAGATTGCCGGCCCCCTGCTGGGCCTTGTCGATTCATGCTCCCTCCCCGCACCGAATACCTGCTCCTCATCGTCACGAATTGACGAGATCGCCCCCGCCCGGACGGTGAAACTCCACCCCTGGGATTCGCCCGTTAGCACGTCGGGCGATTAACGGTGAAATTCCATAGGAACAACCCCGCTATCTCCCGTGAATCGTATCGATCACCGGATTGAGAAAGCAGCGTGTCGCCTGGAATCCATTATATGCCCAAGACCGCCGGGGTGTACGACCGCCTGTGGACTCCTGCATCTTCCCGCGAACGCTCCGTGGGGGTCAAGGAGTCACCGCAAAAAACATGGCATGAATGCAGGCATTCCGGCTTCTTTCCTATCCACCGCACTCCGCGCGCCGTCCCGCCCGTCTGGCGGAATCACCACCGGCAAACGGACGGCCGTTCCGAACCCATGGCCGTCGGCGGTGCTTATACCCGAGCGGAGCGGAGTTTTTTGGGCCGCGTGGTACACTTCAGGCCAATTTGTGGCGGATTTTGCCGGGATACGGCGGCAGAATCGCCCGCGCTGAACCGGACCGAGCACGGCCCCGGCCACCCGGCGCGAACCGTCTTCCCCTTCTCCAGCAAAGGATCAGTCACCGGATGAGCAGCACCATCGATTCGGCCAAGACGGGCGGGCCGGGCGCCGGCATCATGGCTCAGGAAGTCGCCCGCGCCCGGGCGGCGATCGAGGGAGCGCTGGCCGCCGAGGGCATCACCGCCGCCGTCAACGATCTCCGCCCGCTCCCGTTCGAGGGTGTGTGGGGAGTCGCCTCCTCGGTCTGCATGAGCCTGGCGAGCGATCTGGCCCTGAAGGAACTCGAAGCCCAGGGCGCGCTCGAAGGGCTCTCCAAAAAGGAAGCCAAGCAGAAGTCGTCCGGAGCGGCGCGCGAAAAGGCGCTGGCGCTTTCGGCGGCGGTCGCGGCGCGCATCGAGGCCGAGGGCAGCTTCAAAACAGTCGAGGCAGTCAACGGCTACATCAATATCACCTTCGATGAAAACGCGGTGGCGGCGCGGCTCCTCTCCGAGGTGCTCGCGGCCGGGGCTGATTACGGTCAGGGCGCACCGAAGAGCGGCCGGGTGATGGTGGAGCACTCCCAGCCGAACACGCACAAGGCCTTCCACATCGGCCACCTGCGCAACACCATGCTCGGGATCGCCGTCAGCAACATCCTGGCCGCCGCCGGCTACGAGGTGCTGCAGGCCACCTACCCCGGCGATATCGGCATGCACGTGATCAAGTGCCTCTGGTGTTACGAGTGCTTCCACGCCGGCGAGGAACCGGCCGACCCAACCATGCGGGGTCGCTGGCTTGGCGATATCTACGCCGAGTCCGATGCCCGCCTCAGCTACCGGAAAGAGGTGCTCGCCTTCCTGCACCTTCTTTCAAAGGAAGACCAGGAGTTCGTGGCGGCGATCGATCGCCTGCTGAAGCTCCTCTGGCGGAAGAACACCGAGGGTGAGGATATCGCCTACCTGCTCGGCCGCCTGACCACCCAGACCGAGATCAACGCCGATCAACTGCGCGAGCAGGATGTGATCGCCAAGTTCTGGCCGATCATCGGCGATTTCCTGCGCGATGCGGTCGCGAATCCGAAGCCGTACGTGCCGGTGGAGGGTGTTCCGGAGCCGACCACCACACCGGAGGAGCGCCTCGCCACCTGGGAAGACCTCAACCAGCACATCGACTGGTGGGTGCCTTCGCAGGGCTGGCAGGATCAGGTGAAAGCGACCTTCGCCCGCTGGGAAAAGCAGGAGCCGGCGATCGTCAAACTCTGGGAGGAAACCCGCGCCTGGAGCCTTTCCGATTTCGAGCGCATCTTCAATGAAGTCGGCGCCCGCTTCGATGTCTGGTTCTTCGAAAGCCAGGTCGAGGACGAGGGCAAGGAGATCGTGCGGGAACTGCTCGACAAGGGCATCGCCGAGATCAGCCAGGGGCTGCCGGTCGTCAAGATCGATGAAAAGCTCGGCCTGACCACCGAGACCTACCGCACCCTGCCGATCCTGCGCTCGGACGGATCGTCGCTCTACGCCACCAAGGACCTCGCCCTCACCAAGCGCAAGCTGGTCGATTACGGAGTCGATCGGGCGATCTGGATCGTCGATGTCCGGCAATCGCTCTACTTCGAGCAGATCGTGAAGGTGCTGGAGCTCTGGGGCTTCGAGCAGGCGCGGCAGGCCGCCCACGTGCCGTACGAAATGGTGGTATTGCCGGACGGGGTGATCTCCTCCCGCAAGGGGAATGTGCCGCTTTACGAGGAAATCCGCGATCAGGTGTTGGCCCGTGCACGGGAGATCGTGCGTGAGAAGAACCCGGAACTCGCGCCCGGGAAGCAGGAGCTGGTGGCGCGGCAGGTCGGGCTCGGCTCGCTCAAGTACGCCATGCTCGCGCGCGATAACAACCGGATCGTCACCTTCGATCTTGAGGAGGCGCTCTCGTTCGAGGGCCACTCTGCGCCCTACATCCAGTACGCGCACGCCCGGGCGAGCCGTATTCTCGAGCACAGCGGCAGCACAATCGAGGAGCTGGCGGCGAAGGCGGGCACGGTCGATTTCGGCGTCCTGAGCGCCGAGGAGTTGGCGCTGTTGCAGGCGATGGCGGCTTTCCCGGGCGAGATCGAGAAATCGGCCGCCGAGTACCGGCCGCTGCTGATCGCCACCTACGTCTACGAACTGGCCAAAAGCTTTAACGAGTTCTATCACGATCACCCGGTGCTGAAAGCCGAGGAACCGGTGCGCACCGCCCGGCTGGTGCTGGTGGCGGCGGTTCGGCGGGTGCTCGCGAACGCGTTGGGTTTGCTGCAGATCGACGCTCCGGACGAAATGTAGTCGCCCGCGGGCGACCGGACGGCCACCGACGGCCTCCCCGGCAAGGCCTGGCGCACGACAAAATCGCCGGGAATCGCTGTAAGATCGCACCAGGATATCGGGGCACCGATCGATCGGCGGCCCGGAAGGGGGAGCATGATGGCGCGCGGTACGTGGTTGAAGCGGTTCTTTGTCGGCCTGATCGCCGCCATCGCGGCGCTCTTCGTTACCCGGAAAAAGGTCGCGGCGCCCGGTAAGGGCAGCGAGGCCGGGTACAAGCTGCCGCCGGTGCCCGATGCCCGGGCGTCCGGCCCGGAAGACGCCACGCCCCTGACCGAAGAAGAGCAGGCGATGATGGCCCGGCGGGCACCGGACTTCAAGGGGTTCTCCGCTTCGGAAGCGGAGGAATCTGCCGGCATCGCCGAGCGCGGGGAGGACGTTCCGCCGCCGATCTCGTACGAGATCGCCAAGGAGAATGCCGACGCTGCCGACGCCCTGCGTGAAGCGGGCGATGAAGCGGCCGCCGACGCGCTCGATCAGCGGATCTACTTCGCCGCCCCGCCGCCTGAAAACGCCGCCGGTACGCCTGATCCCGGCGATACCACGCCTGAGCCGACCTCGGAAGCCTTCGATGTGGTGACCGATGGCGCCGATCACACCGGTCAGGACGCGGCCGAGATCGAGGATCCGACCGAAGTCGGGCTGGATATTGATGTCGATCTTGACGATGACGATCCGATCGTGCCGGAACTGACCTCTGAGTCGTTCGATGCCGGCGCGGAAGCACTCGGCATCGCCGCCGGCGGTGGCCCCGAGGCGGGCGCCACGGGATACATCACCGTACCGGAGGAGCAGACCACCTGCCCCGATGCATTCCCGATCAAGGGGAACGCCTCATCGCGCATCTACCACAAACCGGGGGAATCGAGCTACGACGCCACCAACCCGGAGATCTGTTTCGCGACGGATGAGGTGGCGGCGTCGATGGGATACCGTCCGCGCAAACGCTGACGCCCGATCCCCTTGGCTGATCCCGCTCCATCCCTGCAAACACCGGCGCTCGAGTCGTTCACTCGCGCCGGTGTTTTGCGTGGGGTGCGCGATATCCTGCCGATCGCCGTTTCGGTGGTGATCTACGGCTCGGTCAGCGGGATGCTGGCCCGGCAAGCCGGCTTGAGCTTCGCGGAATCAAGCCTGATGAGCGGTCTGGTCTTCTCCGGCTCCTTGCAATTCACCGCGCTCGGCATCTGGGCGATGCCGCTGCCGGTCGCCTCACTGATCCTGACCGCGGTGGCGCTGAACTTGCGGCACCTGCTGCTGGGCGCGGCGCTGCGGCTTCGCTTCAACCGCTTCAGCAGCCGGCAGGTGTACCCCTCGCTGCTGCTGATGACGGACGAGAACTGGGCCCTTTCGATTTCGAAGTTCGACCGGGGCGAGCGGGACGGCGGTCACCTCATCGGCGGCGGGATCGTGCTGTACGTGACCTGGCTTGGCTCGAACATGCTTGGGTACAGCGCCGGTTCGCTGATCGGCGATCCGGAACGCTTCGCGCTCGATTTCACCGCCATCATCGTCTTCGCCGGCCTGCTCGCCCTGATGTTCCGGGGCAAGCGTGACATCCTCCCGTGGGCGGTGGCCGCCGTGGTGGCGATCGCGGCCGATCACCTGCTCCCCGGCAACTGGTACATCATCCTCGGCGGCCTCGCCGGCTGCCTGGTGGGCGTCCTCCGCCGCCAACCCGCAACACAAGCTTCTTCGTAGGGGAGGCCAACAAGGGCCTCCCCTACAAATCTGCGAAGTGGTTAGTCGGCACAGCGGCGGGTTACTTGTTCAGTTCGGCGAGGATGGCGGCCTCGAAGGCGGCCCAGTTCGTCCAGCCGACCGGTTCATGTCCGTTGATCACCAGCCGCGGCGTGGAGGTGATGCCGGCCGCCTGCGCCTGCGCGGCGTACTGCGCGACGGCATCGCGCTGATCGCCGTTATCCATGCACGATTTGAACGCCCCCATATCGAGGCCGATTCCCTCGGCCATCTTGTCGAGCCGTGAGCGCGAGTACGCGCCCTGATTCTCTCCGTAGTGGTTGCTATAGATCGCCTCGTGCATTTCCCAGAACTGGCCCTGGACGTTGGCACAGAGCGCTGCTTCCGCCGCCGTGACCGATTCCGACCCGAGGAACGACATCGGCACATAGGTGAAATGGACATCACCGGTGGCGATGAATTCATCGAGCAGCGGGCCGAAGCCGTTCTCGGTGAAATCGGCGCAGAAGGGGCACTGGTAATCGCCGTACTCGACGATCTTGACGGGCGCGTTCGGATTGCCGATCGAAAGACCGTCGCGCTCGACCGTCACCGGCGCCGGTGCGGCCGCGATGGCCGGGAGTCCGGAGTCATCGCCACCGCGGTTGACCAGGATCAACACGAACGCGCCGATGATCGCGATGCCGGCGATGATGCCAATCACGGTCATCTGCTTTTTGCGCTGCGCTTCCTGCTGCAGCGCCTGGGTTTGGCGAGCCTTGCGCGCGTCCCGCACATCCTGTTTGCGGGAGCGCTTCGTTTGATTGGTGGACACGGAAATGCCTCCTGATGCGTCTGGTTCGAAGCGGACGGTGAACGACCCGCTAGACGCGCGGAGGAGGCAGCAACGGAACGGGATGAGCGAGCGAGGAAGCAGTCGCCACCTCGGCAAAACGGACCTGATGGCGCGGCAGATCGGCGAGGGTGGCTTGGCTCGAGATCGACAGGACGAGTCCGGCGCCGGCGGACTGCGCCCGCACCCCCGAAGCGGAATCGTTCACCCGTTCGGCGGCATCGGCCGATTCGAACTTGACGCAGAGCTGGCCGAAACGCGCCCGGCTCGACCAGCCGCGGGCGATCTCCGCCCAGGCGACGGTATCGGTTGTCTGGTCGATGCGGAGCACCGGCAGCGCGAGCACGACCACGCTCGATTCGGTGATGACGGGCTCGGCGCGCTCGGGCAGCTCGGCCATCCCCTCGGCCGGGTTCAGGAGCAGCAGCGTCAGCACCGCGAGCAGACCGACAAGCGCCGCTCGGCGTGAGGTCTTGCGCTGAGTTGGTCGCTGCGTGCCTGTCATACTGAACGTCGTGTGTTTCCGCTCAAGAAGCGCCGTCACTGCGTTGAACTGTACTCCGACCGGCGATCATCGGTAGCGAATGCGCCGCGGCGGACGTGGCGAAGGTGACCTTTGGACATGAGATTGCGGCCGCGATGAATGTCGACGGAACGGTGCTGGCCGTGATCGTGGCGATGGCGGTGATCACCTCGACCTCCCGCGTCGCCGGCTACTGGTTGAGCGGCCGGATCGTGATCTCGGAACGGCTCGAAACGGCGATGAACCTGATCCCGGGCACGATCCTGACCGCGCTGGTGGCGCCGGCGGTCGTCACCGAGGGGATCGGCGGGGTCGCCTCCGCCGCGGCGGCGGTTATGGTGATGCGCAAGACCGGCAACCTGATCGTCACGCTCCTGGCCGGAGTCGCGACGCTGCTCCTCTTCCGCATTCTCGTTTGACGGGTTCCGCGTTCCTGGTTCCGGGTTCCGGGTAATGGAGTGACCCTCTCGTACGCGGAACTCGGAACCGGGAACCCGCACCTGCCTCCCCGTATCCTTTTCGCGCCCGTTGCGTTCACCCCGGTAGACGGATCAGTTGATCCGCGGGGAGTGAACGGTGGAGATCACATTGAAACGCGAGCGGTGGGGCGATGTGGAGATCGACGACGCGGAAGCGCGTTGGATCGCCGCCGCGCAGCGCGATCTCCGCGCCTTCGCTCCCCTCTATCAACGCTACTTCGATGCGGTCTACGGCTACGCGCGGAATTCGCTACGCGATCCGGAACTCGCCGCCGATATCACCAGCGAAACCTTCGCCCGCGCCATGAAGGCGCTGCCCCGCTACCGGAGTAATTCGTTCCGGGGGTGGCTCTTCACCATCGCCCACAACGCCATCGTCGACAGCGTCCGCCGCCGCAAGCCGACGGCGCCTTTCGACGATCTGCTGATGACGCCGGATCGCGATCCCTCCCCGGAGGAGCTGGTGCTGGCGGGTGAATCGACTCGCTGGGTCAGCGCGTTGCTCGACCGTTTGACCGAAAACCAGCGCCAGGTCGTCGCGCTGCGCATAGCGGGATTGACCGGCCCGGAGATTGCCGACGTGCTCGGAACGAGCGTCGGCGCCGTGAAAGCGACCCAGTTCCGCGCCTACTCCCGCCTGCGGGAGTGGCTGAGCGATGAACCCGAACTGCGCGATGGAGCGATCCGATGACGCCTTTCAACCGTCAGCCCGACGAGGCCGACCGACTCGATGACTACCTCGACGATCTCGCGATGGGGGAGCCGGCCCCCCGGAGCACGATCGAGCCCGATCTCGCCCAAACCGTGGCGCGAGTGAATCGAAGCGGCGCGGCCGAGGCCCCGCCGCACCTGAAAGCAGCGATCTGGGAGGATCTCATGAGTGCAACGTACGCAGGCGATGCGGGGACCATGGCGGCCCCGATCGACCCGGGCGCCCGCATCGATCGATCGCGATCGGGCTGGTTGCCCACCTTCACCCCTGACAAGAGCCGAAGCAGCCGGTTCGCGCTGGTGGCAGCGGCGGTGGCCGTGTTCGCCCTGATCGGCGGGTTGGTCTACAGCGCCATGCAACCGGGCGGGCCATCCCCTACCCCTCCGGGCGGCAACTACGCGTTCTTTGCCCCCGGCGACGCCACGCCGATCGCCTGGCCCGAAGACACGGTCTTCCCGCCGGCCGAAGATTGCACCGTGCCGGTGGTACGGGTTGGCGAAATCACCGCCATCTTGCAGTCATCGTACGAAGGGTGGGAACGGGGCTCCAGCCAGCGTGACTTCCCGCTGACCCCGGCCGATAACGTGCCATCAGCGCCACCGCTGCCGGACGGTGAAGCCGTTGACGCCGACACGGCGGCGGCCATCGAAGAGGTCTACTACACCTACATCGCGTGCCGGAACGCCGGCTCGATCCGCCAGGAATTCTGGCTGATGAGCAACGACGGCATCGCCCGGGCGCTCGCCCCGAACGGCCGGCCGACGCTGGGGATGATCGGTATGCTCGCGGTTGAGCCGACACCGGTGCCCGGCAACGCCGTTCCGCTCTATCCGATCGAGGAATTGCGGCTTCTGCCGGACGGGCGCGTGGCCTTGATCTACCAAACCCTCGGCAGCGCGCCGGTTGAGGATCAGTACATCAATTACCTGATCTTCGTCGAGCACAACGGCAGCTGGTATATCGACGACCGCTACTGCGGAACGTGCGGCTAGCGCCGGAGGCGCCGTTCCGAGTACCGCGTTCCGGGTACGGGAATAATCCTCTCGTACCCGGAACGCGGAACCAGGAACCCGGAACCCCGCGCTAGCGGAACGGCGCCAGCACGGAGACTGCCCGGTCAATTTCCTCGGTGGTGTTGTAGACGTGGGGGGCGATGCGGATATTGCCGCCCCGGGCCGCGCACTTGATTCCCGCCGCGACCAGCGCCTTTTCCGCCGCATCGGCATCATCGACCTTGAAGGTGATAACGGTGCTCTGCGGTTCCGGCAGTTCCAGCGCGGTGGCGAGCCGGCGGACATTCTCCCAGGTGCCTTCGAAGATGCCCTCGTTCTGCCACTGCACCAGCAACGCCAGCGATTGCGCCGCCCCGACCCAGCTGTGCCAGGCGAGCGAAACATCGAAGCGCCGGGCGCTGGGCTGGAGACTGAGTTCTTTCCCCTTGCCGTAGTGCGCCTGATAGCGCGGCTCGCCGGCGTACCAGTTCGAGAGGTACGGGATCAGGTCATCGAACCGCTCGGGCCGGACCACGAAGAAGGCGGCGCCGCGCGGGCAGAGCAGGTGCTTGTAGCCGTGGCAGGCGAGGAAATCGATATCGGCCAGGTGCTCCCGGACCGACACGAAGGGGATCGAGTGCGTGGCATCGACGAACACCTTCGTCCCGTTGGCCTTGGCCGCCGCGATGATCCCGGTCAGATCGGCCGTTTCACCCGACTGCGAGCGGGTGAGACTGAACGCGACCAGATCGATCCCCGGCTCGATTGCCTCGGCCAGCTTGTCGAACTCGGTGACGCTGATTTTCAGCTTGCCGGCCTGCTCCCCGGCCAGGAAGGGAAAACTGACCGAGGTGAACTCGGCGTCCGCGATCAGCACGTGCGCCCCCTCGGGCAACGACGCCGCCACCTGCCCGGAGGCGGCGGAAACGGTCGGGACGAGCGCGACGGTATCAACATCGGCGCCGATCAGCTCCGCGAAGGAGCTGCGCGCCCGCTCGCCGGTGATCTCCCAGTCGTCGATCCAGTGCGCGCGGCCGCTTTGCCAGTCCCGTAGCGCCGCATCGAGCGCGGCGATGGTGGCGTTCGGCGC
>JADLGF010000241.1 GCA_020849415.1 Thermomicrobiales bacterium | reverse complement strand
TCGATCGATCAAACGCTGCTCGGGGTGGCGACGGTGATCGTGCTGGCCGCCTCGGCGGTGCTCTTCTGGTACCGCGACCGGTTCGATGTGTTGACGCTCGGGCGCGATCACGCCACCGCGCTCGGGCTCGATTACCGCAGCACGATCACGATCATGCTGGTGGCGGTGATTGTGATGGTGGCGGTTTCGACGGCGCTGGTCGGGCCGATCACCTTCTTCGGCCTGATCGTCGCGAACGTCGCCTACCTGGTGGCCGGCACCCACAGTCACAAATACGTGCTGCCGATGGCGGTGCTGCTCGGGGTGCTGGCGCTGGTCGGCGGGCAAACGTTGCTGGAGCGCGTCTTTTCGTTCAACACCACGCTCTCGATCATCATCGAGTGCGTCGGCGGCCTGCTCTTCATAGCGCTCGTTCTCAAAGGAAAAGCACGATGATCGATGTCCAGGGGGTCACCAAACGCTACGGCGACAAGGCGGTGGTCGATAACGTCTCGCTGCAGATCAGGAAGGGCGGCATCACCTCGATCATCGGGCCGAACGGCGCCGGCAAATCGACCCTGTTGACGATGATCAGCCGGCTCTCGCCGATGGATGCGGGTACGGTGACGGTCGACGGTCTCGATGTCACGAAGACCGCGAGCGACAAACTCGCCCGGCGCCTCTCGATCCTCCGCCAGGACAACCACATCCCGGTGCGGCTGACGGTCGAGGAGATGGTGGCGTTCGGCCGGTATCCCTACTCGAAGGGGCGGCTGACGGTGGAGGACAAGGAGCAGATCGACGCCGCTATCGCCTATCTCCACCTCGACGAATTCCGCGGCCGGTTTCTCGATCAGCTTTCGGGCGGTCAGCGTCAGCGGACCTTCGTGGCGATGGTGCTGGCGCAGAACACCGATTACGTGCTGCTCGATGAGCCGCTGAACAGCCTCGATATGCGTCACGCGGTCGACATGATGCAGATGCTGCGGAAGACCGCCGACGAGTTGAGCAAAACGGTCGTGCTCGTGTTGCACGACATCAATTTCGCCTCGGTCTACTCGGACGAGATCATCGCGATGCGGGACGGCAAGGTGGTGCTTCAGGCGCCGCCGCGGTTGCTGATGTGCCGGCACTGGCTGCGCGAGATTTACGAACTCGACGTCCATGTCGAGCACATCGCCGGCCACAACATCGGGGTCTACTACCGCCACGGGATCATCGAGGCCGCCACCGCGGCGGGGCGGGTTTCGGTGCCGCACGGACCGGCCGCGGATTGAGCCTCGCCGTTTCGGGCATACTTGGAGCACGTGCCGAAACAGTGGAGAGGAATCAACGCAATGCCGCGTTACCTGATCTCGTTCGACGATGGATCGATGGACCACCTGCGGGAAACGATGATCGAGGTCGGCGAGGCCTCGCACCGGGTGGTAGCGGAGGCAAAAGCCGCCGGCGTCTGGATCTTCGGCGGCGGTATCGCGCGCCAGCAGGCGAGCATCGTCGCCGTCGACGGCGACACCACCGATGGCCCATTCCCCGAGACCAAAGCGGTGGTCGGCGGGTTCTCGATCATCGAGGTGCCGACCCGAGAGGACGCGCTGATGTGGGCCGCGAAAATCGCCGCGGCCTGCCAGTGCGCCCAGGAAGTCCGCGAAATCATGTACGACCCGGAATCGTAAACGAGGAGCGAGTCGTAAGGAGCTAGTAGCCAGGAGTTAGGAACCGGAGGTTCGACACCGGTTCTGACGACCTGCAGCGAACATCGGACTCCTAGCTCCTAAAGCGGCCACCTATGACCCTGGCACACACCGAAAACGACAAACACGCCGTGTAGGGGAGGGTCTTGTGCCCTCCCGCCGGCCGTACGGCCGGCCACTCGGTGCGATTTGGGGTGGTTTCATTTGGAAAGACCGGTGTAGCGAAAGGAGACGGTCGCCTGCGGGCGACCGCGGGAGGGCACAAGACCCTCCCCTACACGAGTTGCGTTCACTCTGTGGCGAAGACAGCATCACCGGAAATCGCTTTAGCTACTCAACTCCCCATCTTCGTACCGTCGTCTTCGGGGCGGTATCCGAGTTTGACGATGGCGTCCGAGATGTCCCAGTTGCGGTTGGCGTTGCCGGAGATCGCGTAGAAGGTGGCGAAGCCCAGATCGGCTTCCAACGATTTGGCCACGATCTGGGTGCAATCGCGCGGGGTGAGGATGCTCCACTCGCCGAAATCGTCTTTCGGCTCGGTGAGGAACCAGCCGATGCGCAGGTTGATCACCGAGAGGCCGTACTGATCGTAGTAGTACCGCCCGAGATTCTCGCCGAACGCCTTCGAAACGCCGTAAAGCGAATCGGGACGCACCGGCTGGTTGGCGTAGATCGGCCACGCGCCGTCGCGGTCGTACATGCCCATGACGTGATTGGTAGAGGCGAAAACGATCTTGCTCGCCCCCGCCTGCCGGGCCGCTTCGAAGATGTTGTAGGTGCCGGCGATGTTCTTCTCCATCACCTCTTCCCAGAGCGCGTAGGGGCTGCCCTGCGCGGCGAGATGGACAACGGCATCGACCCCATCCAGGGCGGGACGCACGGCGTCAAAATCGGCGATATCGGCCACGAACCAGTCGTCGACCGGCGGCGCTTCCGGTTTGGTGCGGTTGTAGAGCAGGCGCAGATCGTACGCGTCCCGCAGGGTGGCGGCGAGGTGACTGCCGATCCGGCCGCCGGCGCCGGTGATGAGGACCTTGCGCTTCTCGCTCATCGTCCGTTCGCTTCCGCTTCGATCGCCGCGACCGCTTCGGCCGCCTGATTCACCGCCGTCCGGGCGCGGGTGAGTGCCTCGACGCTCGCGTCGTCGATGGTGGCCTTGGCGAGGTAGTGATCGAGCCGGGCGGTGAGGCGGTTGAGTTCGATCCGGATCGGATCGAGCAACACGCCGGCCTCCTGTTGGCGGACGTGCAACTTGATGGCGGTCAGGGGCATCGGCAGCTTCCTTCAGTGATGAGAACGGCGTTCCTTTTGCCGATTATCAGGCAGCGCCCGGCATTCGGCATCCCCGGCGGCGGGAGGGGTATGATTGTCGTCCACGGTTCTGCGCTCCGGGGCGATTCGTTCGGAGTCTCAGGCAGAAACTACATGCGACAAGGAGTGCCGCCCGATGCCCACCGATCTCGTTCGCGATCGCGAAAGCGCCGCCCCCAGCCAGTGGCCGGATGCCCAGGGGCGCTTCGGTCGCTTTGGCGGCAAGTACGCCCCGGAAACGCTGATGCCGGCGCTCGAGGAACTCGAAGCGGCCTGGATCGAGGCGCGGAGCGATCCGAGTTTCCAGGGTGAGATCGACTGGCTGGCGAAGCACTACGTCGGCCGTCCGACCCCGGTCTACTTCGCCCAGAACCTCTCCGAAGCGGCCGGCGGCGCGCGCATTTACCTGAAGCGGGAAGACCTCGCCCACACCGGCGCGCACAAGATCAACAACGCGCTCGGGCAGGCGTTGCTCGCCAAGCGGATGGGCAAGCAGCGGATCATCGCCGAAACCGGCGCCGGTCAGCACGGGGTCGCTTCGGCCACCGCGTGCGCGCTGCTGGGGCTCGAATGCATCGTCTACATGGGCGAGATCGACATTGCGCGGCAATCGCTCAACGTCTTCCGGATGAAGCTGCTCGGCGCCGAAGTGCGCCCGGTCACCTCCGGCTCGAAGACGCTGAAGGATGCGATCAATGAGGCAATCCGCGACTGGGTGACCAACGTTCGCGATACCTTCTACCTCTTCGGCACCGCCGCCGGCATGCACCCGTACCCGCTGATTGTGCGCGAGCTCCAGAGCGTGATCGGCCGCGAGGCGCGCACGCAATTCCTGGAGCTGACCGGCAAGCTGCCGACCGCGGTCGTGGCGGCGGTCGGGGGCGGATCGAACGCGATCGGCATCTTCCACCCCTTCATCAACGATGCGGGTGTCGAGATTTTCGGGGTCGAAGCGGGCGGCTACGGCCTCGACAGCGGCAAGCACTCGGCGACGATCACGGCCGGCCGGGAAGGGGTGCTGCATGGCTCCCGCTCTTTCGTCCTGCAGGATGAGAATGGCCAGGTGATCGAAACGCACTCGATCTCTGCCGGGCTCGATTACCCGGGCGTCGGACCCGAGCACGCCTTCCTGGCCGATACCGGCCGCGCCAAATACGGCGTCATCACCGATGCCGAGGCGATGGAAGCCTTCCAGTTGCTTTGCCGGACCGAGGGGATCATCCCGGCGCTCGAATCGAGCCACGCCGTCGCCTACGGCGTCCGGCTGGCGGCCGATCGGCCGAAGGATCAGTCGATCCTGATCAACCTCTCCGGTCGTGGCGACAAGGACATCAACACGGTTGCGGACGCGCTTGGAGTGACACTGTAATGCCGGAGAAGACGACCGAAAACCGCCTCGCCCGCGCCTTCGCAGCGGCGAAAGCCGAGGGCCGGATCGCGCTGATGCCCTACGTCACCGTCGGGTACCCGACGCTGGAGCGTTCGAAGAAACTGATCAAGGCGATTGTCGAGGCGGGCGCGGATGGGCTTGAACTCGGCGTGCCCTTCTCAGATCCGCTCGCCGATGGCGCCACCGTGCAACGCACCAGCCAGATCGCGCTCGACCAGGGCACTTCCCTCAGGGACGCGTTTCAGCTGGTCGAGGAATTGCGCGCCGAGGGCGTCGATGTCCCGCTCGTGCTGATGGGGTACACCAACCCCTTCTACCAGTTCGGCCTCGAAGCGCTGGCGGAGCGGGCGGTTGAAGCGGGCGTCGATGCCTTCATCGTGCCCGATCTGCCGGCCGAAG
>JADLGF010000240.1 GCA_020849415.1 Thermomicrobiales bacterium | reverse complement strand
GCGAGTTCGCCCAACTCGTACACCGAAAAGCGTCCGGCGATCGCGCGGGTGGTTTCATCCCCGGTGCGATCGGCGCCGGCGCGGGTGAACATCAATTCCCGCAGGAAGCCGACGAGTTGCCGGTTGAGCTGACGGGCGTCTTCACCGGCGTCGATCGCGTCGTTGACGAGTCCGAGCGCGATGGCCGGATCGCGATCGGCGATGGCGTTCACCAGTCCGGTGATCCGTTCATTGCGGCTGATGCCGAGCAGCGCCCGCACGGCGTCGGCCGTGATCAGGCGTTCGCCCGCTTCGCCCCGTTCCTCCTGGTAGACCGAGAGCTGGTCGAGCAAACCGAGGGCATCCCGCAGGCTGCCGGTCGAGTAGCGGGCGATCGCTTCCAGCGCCGGTTGCTCGGCCTGGAGGCCCTCGGCCTCGACGACGGTCCGCAATCGTCCGACCATCGCGTCGAGCGAAATCCGCCGGAAATCGAACCGTTGGCAACGGGAAACGATCGTCTGCAGCAGCTCTTCCGGATCGGTGGTGGCCAGAACGAAGCGGGTGTGCGCGGGCGGCTCTTCCAACGTCTTGAGGAAGGCGTTCGCGGCCGCGCCGGTGATCTGATGCGCTTCGTCAATGATGTAGAACTTGGTGGCGAGTTGCGTCGGCGCGTACTTCACCCGTTCACGCAGATCGCGGATATCATCGATACCACGGTTGCTGGCGGCATCGATCTCGATCACATCGGTGGTGGCGCCGCTGTTGATGGCGATGCAGGCCGCGCACTGGTTGCACGGACGCTGGTTCGGATCGGGATCAAGGCAATTGACCGCCTTTGCCAGCAGGCGGGCCGTCGTAGTCTTGCCGGTGCCGCGCGGTCCGCAGAAAAGGTACGCGTGCGCCACCCGGCCGAGTGTGATCGCGTTCCGCAACGTCTGGACGATGTGCTCCTGACCGACCAGCTCGTCCTCGGCGAACGATTGCGGACGATACTTGCGGTAGAGCGATCTCGATTCCCCTCGATGGGGCGACGGCTCGCCGCCGGCCGGGTCGGGTTCGATTGCGAACAGTTCCGAAGACGACATGCGGGAAACCTTTGGCGAGGTGCCACCCGGGTGGGGCGCCGAAGCGATTTGGCGGCTACGACCGACGAGTATACGGCGGGCAGCGCGCCACGCTCAACGACGAAGGCGACGGGAAATCCGATGGGTACCCTCTTTCTGGTGGCGACACCAATCGGCAATCTGAGTGACATGACGCCGCGAGCGATTGAAACGCTCGGCGCCGTCGCGTTGATTGCCGCGGAAGACACTCGCCGAAGCCGCCAGCTGCTGAATCACTTCGGCATCGAAAACCGGGTGATCAGCTACCACCAGTTCAACGAGCGCGCCCGCCGCGATCAGCTGCTGGCGGCGCTCGATGCGGGTGATGTCGCTCTGGTCACCGACGCCGGAACGCCGGCGGTCGCCGATCCCGCCGCTGATCTGGTTCGGGCGGCGCTGGCGGCGGGTCACACCGTTTCACCGATTCCGGGCGCCTCGGCGTTGACTGCCGCCGCGAGCGCATCCGGTCTGATCGACGGTCCGTTCGTGATGCTCGGATTCCTGCCGCGCGGCGGGGAAGAGCGAAAGCGGTTGCTCGGCCGGGGAGTTGCGTCGAATCTGCCGCTGGTGCTATTCGAAGCACCCGGGCGGCTTAGGGCAACGCTCGATGATTTGCACGCTGCCGCCGGAGATCGGGAAGCGGTCGTCTGCCGGGAGCTGACCAAGCTGCACGAAGAGGTGGTGCCGGGCCGATTGTCCGGACTGGCGGAGCGGTTCGCTGGAGAGGTGCGCGGAGAAATCGTCATTGTCGTCGGCGCCGCGGGCGAGGCGACCGCCGCCGAAGAAAGCGTCGAGTCGGTGCTGCGGAGCCTGCTTGCGACCGGCATGAAGCCGTCAGCCGCCGCCCGAGAGGCAGCGGCCATGACCGGCCAGCCGAGATCGGGCCTCTACGCTCTCGCGGAGCAGATACGGAAAGCCGATCGAGACGGGCAGTAGCTTCAGATTATGTGCCGAAGTCCGCATCCCTACAACGATTTTGCAAGTCTTGAGTGAAGCACCGCTTAGTCGGGCATGAAGCCGAGGGGACGCTGGTGACGGCGGATACTTTGCAGCACACCAATCGACGCCAGGAACATCCAGACCGACGTGTTGCCGGAGGAAATGAACGGCAGGGTGATGCCGGTTACCGGCAAGAGGCCGATATTCATACCGATGTTCACGAACGCCTGGAAAAAGAGCACACCAGCCAGGCCCATCGCAAAGGTGCGGCCGAACGTATCGCGCGCTTCCTCGGCGTTCTCCAGACAACGCCAGATCAGGATGACAAAGACCACGAGCAGGCCCACCATCCCGGCAAAGCCGAACATTCCCGCCGCGTGGGAGAAGACGAAGTCGGTCGTGCGCACCTTGAGCAGATCGAGCTGGGAGGAGGTGCCGCCGTGCAAGCCCTGACCCGTCAAGCCCCCGGTGGCGATACTGATTCGCGCCTGGATGATGTTGTACCCTTCACCGAGTGGATCAGAATATGGATCATAAGAAATCCGGAAGCGATCGATCATATACTCGTCGGCCAGGACGAACCAGCCCAGCAGCACCGCCGGAACCGATGATACGGCGATGAGCAGAAAGTACAGCGGGCGGGTGTTGGATACCGCGATCATGCTCAGCCAGATAGCGCCGTAACACAGCGCGGTCCCAAGGTCCGGCTGGATGAAGACCAGCCCAGCCGGGAACGCCGCGATAACCATCGACACGATGAAGTTGCTGAACTTCCGCATCTGGGTTCCACGCGAAGAGATGAACACCCCCAGCGCGATGATCGTAGCGAGCTTACCGATTTCGGATGGCTGGATGGTGATTGATCCGGGGAGCAGGATCCAGCGTTGGGCGCCGCCGATGACGACGCCGATGAAGAGCACCGCTACCAGGAGCAGGATCGAAAACCAGTAGAACGGCCATGCGAGGTACTGGATGAGCCGATAGTCGATGCGCGAAATCCCGAACATCAGGCCGAAGCCAAGGATGCTGTAGATCGCCTGGCGAACGCCGAGATTCGAAAACACGAAGGTTTGGTCGCCGGTGGCGCTCCAGATGGACACCACGCCGAAGAGCACCAGAATGGTGACCGCCGCCAGCATCAACCAGTCGAAATGGCCTTCGTTCCTGAGCCGAAGCTCCATGGTCGCTCCAGGTGGGACGGACGATTACAGAACCGCAATCTCGTTCATGGTAATTCGGAACGTGCAGTCGAGATGGTGGGCTGCGCGACGGCACATTTGCATGCGCGGCATGAAGATTTCGAAGTACTGCATCACCGAGGCGATCGAGGTATCGATCGTCAGTTCAAGGGTGATCGTTTTCTCCGCCGCGTCCACCCGCAGGAACGACGAGGTGGCCGCGTAATTGACGCGATCGTGATCGTCAAAGGTGGCGATGTCGGGGTTCCGGACCCGGGTACGGTGGACGTCGGATTTGTCCGCCAGAATCAGCGCCGCCGAAACGGCGTTCACCACTTCACCGACGCGATTGTCGTCGCCATCGTGCGAGCCGATCGCGCTGATGATCAACGCGATTTCAGCCGGTTCCATTCCAAGCCGCGTCAGGATCGAGTAGGCAAGCAACGCGCCAGTGCCGGCGTGACCGTGGCGCGACACGACATTGCCGATATCGTGCGTGTAGGCCGCGATGGCCGCCAGCTCCTGGGTGCGGGCGCTGAATTCGAGCAGCCTGAGTACGTTGCGGGCGATGTTGGCGCAGAGCCCGACGTGGCGAAATCCGTGCTCGGTGTAACCAAGCGCGCCGAGGCTCTTGTTCGCCTGGGTGATAAAAGCCTTGACCTCGGGATCGTCGTGGACCATCTCGAAGGTCACGCTCGCGCCGTTGGGGGTAGCTGAAGCCGCGGCCGAATCGGCCGGAGTGGTGGACGTTTCTGTTGTCATGTTCGCTCCATCATATCGTTGAGACGAGTATAGTCTTTCAGAGGGAACGAACCTGCGGAAATCGCCCACGCACAGTGCGCGGGTCCGGTCAAATCGGATCGGCCGGGCGGAGATCGGGAGGCATCGATGGCCATCAACGACACGTTCGATGCGATCCTGCTCGGCATGTTCCTGTTCGGCCTGCTGTTCACGATCGGCTCGTTCCTGCTCGGGGTCATCGATGTCGGCTGGGACGCCGGGCACGATGGGGGCGGTGACCATTTCGGTCACAGCGTCCTCAATCTTGGCGTCATCCTCACCTTCATCACCTGGCTCGGCGGCGTCGCTTTTCTCGCGCGCAATTCGTTCGATCTGGCGCTCGGCCTGGCGCTCGTAGTTGGCCTGGTGGCCGCCGTTGTCGCCGGATACGGTATTTATCGACTGCTCGGGTACGTGCGAGCGCATGAAAACGTGATGAAGCCGGAGGACTACCGGCTGCCGGGGCAGATCGCGCGGGTCAGTTCCTCGATTCGTGAGGGCGGCACCGGCGAGGTGGTTTATGTGCAACAAGGTGTCCGTCAGGTGGCCGCGGCCCGATCCGATCGCGGCGAACCGATCCCGCGCGGCGCGGAAGTGATCATTCTCCGGGCCGAAAAAGGGATCGTTTACGTCGATTTCTGGGATCAACTGGTCGGGAATCAGGAACGGCAGGAGATTCCTCAGCTCGGCTGAGGTTGCCGCGCAAGCGGGAAGGGAGAAGCGGCGTATGTGGGGACTTCTGGGTATCGTCGGCGGACTTGTGGTGGTGGCGCTGCTGATTCTGGCGCTGGTCGCGACGATGTTTCGCAAGGCAGGGCCGAACCAGGCGCTGATCGTCTACGGCTTCGGTGGCACGCGGGTGGTGGTCGGAGGTGGCAAGGTCGTCTGGCCGATGATCCAGTCGGCGCGCGAACTCTCGCTCGAATTGATGAGCTTCGATGTGGCGCCGCAGCAGGACCTCTACACCAATCAGGGGGTGGCGGTGAACGTCGAAGCCGTGGCCCAGATCAAGGTCAAATCGGATGAGGTCAGCATTAAGACGGCATCGGAGCAATTCCTGACCAAGAACCAGATGGAACGGGACGCGCTCATCCGACTCGTGATGGAGGGCCACCTGCGCGGCATCGTCGGGCAGCTCACGGTCGAATCGATCGTGAAGGAACCGGAAATGGTGGCTGATCGGATGCGCGCCAACGTCGCCGAAGACATGGCGAAGATGGGCCTCGAGGTCATCTCGTTCACGATCCGCGAAGTGCGCGATAACAACGAGTACATCGTCAACATGGGCCGCCCGGATGTGGTCAGCATCCGTCGGGCCGCTGATATCGCGACCGCGGAAGCTGATCGCGATACCAAAATCAAGCGCGCCCAGGCGTTGCGTGAGGCGTCGATCGCTGAAGCGGTGGCGGATCAGGAAAAGGTGATCGCGGAAACGGCCAGCCAGACGCGCCAGGCGGAAGCGGTGCGTGACCTCGAAGTGAAGCGGGCTGAATACGCCGCCACGGTGAAATCACAGCAGGCGCAGGCCGATCTTGCCTACGAGATTCAGTCGAACATCGAACGCCAGCGAGTGGTGGCGGAAGAGGTGCGGGTCGAGCAGGTCCGCAAGCAGCAGGAAGTCGCCGTGCAGGAAGCCGAAATTCTGCGCCGCGAGAAGGAACTGATCGCGACCGTGCTCAAGGCGGCCGAGGTCGAACGGCAGCGGATCGAAACCCTGGCCGAAGCCGATCGCCAGAA
Organism: Thermomicrobiales bacterium; assembly: GCA_020849415.1. GTDB lineage: Bacteria > Chloroflexota > Chloroflexia > Thermomicrobiales > UBA6265 > JADLGF01. The sequence goes on along the minus strand of JADLGF010000240.1, from coordinate 10,628 downwards.
GCAGGTCTCCGAGGCCACCGGCCGCGCCGAAGCGACCCGCCTGCAGGGGCAGGCGGAAGCCGAAGCGCTGCTGGCACGCGGGAACGCGGAGGCGGAAGCCCTGCGCAGCCAGGCCGACGCGTACCAGGAATTCAACCAGGCGGCCGTACTCGATCGCCTGCTGACCGTAATGCCGGAGCTTGCGCAAGCACTGGCGGCGCCGTTGGGCCGCGTCGACAAGATCACCGTTGTCTCGACCGGCGACGGTAACACCGCCGGCTCGGGCATCAACCGCCTCACCAACGACGTCGCGACCATGGTGGCGCAAACACCGGCGATGCTCGAAGCGCTCACCGGCATCAGCATCGGCGATCTGCTCCGCAGCGTGCCGCAGATTCGGCAGGTTGAGAACGGAGCCACGAACGGACATGAACCGCCCCGGAATGCAGGCGGCAAGCCTGACTCCGAGCCAACCGTTTAGTCACCCCGAGTACGCCGGGGTCGGGCTGGCTGCGTGCTATCCTGACCCCGGCTTTTCGTTGGCGAACGTCGCCTGACGCGTGGAGTTTCCTGGATGGATGCACAACCGGACCGGCTCGATGGCAGCGCCTCGCGGGTCATGGTTGAAGCGATCGGCGAACCCGGTTCGCGCCGGTTTCGGTTGGTGGCGCTGATCGATGGCGAAACCGCCGTACTCTGGATGGAGAAGCAGCAGCTCCAGGCGCTCGGACTCGCGCTCGGCCAGGTGCTCGAATCGATTTCGGAGTCGCCTGGGCTGATCGCGGCAGCGAGCAGCATCGGCGGTTTCGATTTCAACACCCGCCGCCAGTTCCGGGTCGGACGTATCGAGCTGGGATTCGACGAACCGAACGACCGGCTGGTGCTCGTCGCGCACGATCTCGAGGCGCCGGATACGAACCAGATCGTCTGCCGACTCAGCCGGGACCAGGCGCGGGAGATCAGCGTGGACGCGGATACGATCGTGAACGCCGGCCGGCCTATCTGCCCGCTCTGTCTCGATCCGATGGGGCCGGGTCCGCACGTCTGCCCCGGGATGAACGGCCATTTCCCGATCCACGCAGACGACTCGCTGCTTGAGGATGACGAATAACGAACTACGCGAACAAAAAGACCACCGAGCAGCATCTGCCCGGTGGTCTTTTCGTTGCGATCGGGCCCTGGTTCCTTCGATGTTTCCCCGCAGCATTCGACGTTACTCTGAAAGAGGTTAAGCGCGAGGTGGCTTGATGCGCTACGTGGTGATGTCTTCCACCACTTCGCCGTCACCGGGCTCGCGGTACGGTCGCGCATTTTCGGACTGGATCGCGAGGAACTTGTTGAGTTGCTCTTCGCTGATTTGATTGGGCTCTCGGTAGACGATCCACTGCACGCCGTCGGTGCAGGGCGGAGTGGTGAGGGAACCGATGTAGCGGAAGCTCTCCGCGGTCATTGGCTGGAAGAAATCGAGTTCGAGTGGGCCGTGGACCTGTTGAGCGCTTCCTGGCAAGTCCGCCATGACGTCGAACACCAGGGAAAGCTCGTCATTGTGGTTGCCGAGCGCCAGCAGGATGCCCACAACCAGCTTCTTCTTGTCCTCGCTCGTATCACCATCCAGTTCATGGACCATGTGGAGCTCCATCGCCTCGCGCCAGCCATCTTTGGCATGCTCGCTCGGCGAGTGGAAGTGAAATTGCTTCAGATTCCACCGCTGATCATCGAAAAGCGCGTATGCGTCGTGATTCACGTTCACACCGTCATTCACCGTGACCCGAACGGTGTGGTGGGTGTGCTCGACGATCCAGGTTTCGAGCACTCCGTAGTGGGTCTGAATGTTCGGGAGATCGTGATCCTCCGCCTGATCGGCAATGATGTTGATCGGCGATTGTTGCGTTCCGGCCGAGCAGGCCGACCATTCGCCGTTCATCGATCCCCAGTGGTCGGGGCCCTCTTCGCCTTCGTACGACCATTCGGGTTCGTCGTGGTGATCCTGTGCCAGCGCCGCGCGCCAGCCCAGCACGCCCGCTCCGGCCGCCACGGCTGCGCCGGCGCCGAGGAACGCCCGTCGGGGCAGACGGGCAGCAATCGGTCCACATTCCTCGCACATGTGCGCTCTCCACTGGCGTGACATTCCGTTGTCGAGCTTCGACAGGCGCATAATCGCACACTTGTAGGAGCAAAGATAGACTGCATGGGCACCAATGGGCCTATACCCTCGTATACACTGCCGATTCGTTAGTACCCCGCCGATAGCGCCATGCCTCACGGTACTGAACTCCGACGCCGATCGATTTCCGAACATCTAATGATTCGTTTTGCCTGAGGCGACAAGCCCGGTCATCGCCTCGCGCTCGCCCTGAACCGCTCGGCCATTGGCATCCCGGAGGAGCGTGACGTTTGTTTGTGGGCAGCGGGGCGACATAATCCATTCCACAGTTTCGAATTTCACGCCGAGAACGAAAAAGGGAGCGTCAGCGATCCGACAACAGTTGCTGATGCGGGATGCTCCGGGACCAAGGTACATGAGACATAGGTACTAAGTAGTGTGCCCGTTGAGATCGGCGTAGAGCCTATGTCACAGTAGGCCTGAGGCGCATCGCTCATGTGCTTTTACGGTTAGCCGATACGACCGGCCCATTCCGCGGGACGGAAATGGTATGAACGCGCCAGAAATATCACACGGGGATAAGTGGACTATCGTTCGAACGCTTCTGTGTGCGGCCATGCTCCTGATTTATTGCGTTGCTTACTGGTCCGAAGGCTCCGTAGCGGCGCAGGAGGCCGATGCCGCCACGCCGGCCGCGGAATTGGCGACGATCGAGTCTGATTCCGCTCCAACGGTCGAGCCAACCGAAGCGGCGCTCGAACCAACGCCTTCCCCGGTCACCGACGTGCTTCTGGAAACGTCCACCGATGAAACGGTGCAGGGCGAGGGCGAAGCGCCGCCTCCCGCTCCACGCCCGCCGGTTCTTTCCGTTGATCCCGGTCAGACGCCGGAGTGCCGCCCTGCTTCTGGAGAGGGCGCGCCCGTCCTGCCGGCCGGAAGCGCCGTTGAATTCACATGTACCTACGCGATCGGGATCGAGGCAAGCGGAATCGCTCTGGACGAGATCGCGGTAGATTGGGATATTCGGACGTTAGTGCCCGATGGTCTATCCGTTCGACTCGATGCGTCCGCAACCGGGCCGGAACGCTGGTCCGATGCCTCCCGAGGCGCGACGGACTGGAATAGCGATCTCGTCGATCCGTCCGCCGTGCGTTTCTCCGGCGTCGACAACGCTGAGCGCGGCACCATTAGCGGTCTCCTGCTGGTTACCTTCTCTCTTCAAATCGCCCGGGATGCCTGCTCCTCGATCGAAGGAGCTATCCAGATCGATGTCCAGAATCAGGTTAGCGTGCCCGGTCACTCCGAGCTGCTCATCGAGCGTTCTGGCGTCGTTCCGAAACCGCTCTTCATCCTGCCGGTTATGCCGGCGCCGAATCCGATCGCGCCGGACGTGACAATTCTCGGTGTTGGCATCGAGCCGGTCCGTTTCTCGCTCAGCGATCAGATCACCACGGGTTCCGCCACGATCCAGGTTCGAGTCGATGAACCGCAATGCGGCGAATCCAACATTTTCGTCAAGCTGACTGACGATATCGCCTCATCTCCGCCGATCTCCCTCACGTCGGTCTCCGCGGATGGCGATGCCGTTCTTGGATTCCATCAATCGCCGGGTCAATCGCTCGACACGCCGGTTCCCATCGGCGTTGTCTCGCCGTCCACTGCAACCGGCTTCTCCACTCTGACCGTTTCGTTCGAGCTCACCGTGCCTGGTGGACTCGCCGTCGGCGTGTTCGCCGTGAATGCGTCCGCCGTTGTCGTATCCACATCCCCCTGATCGGTGGGAGACGAGGCCGGCGCGTGAGTCGGCAGAAGGGAGGGCGGTCCCGAAGAACGCACGAACGCGGGCCAACCGGCCTGATGCTCTGACGCGATCATGTGTCACCTGGAACAAGGAGTGAACCAAATGCGCTCGTTCAAACCTCTCGCCGTTGTGGCGGCATTGGCTATGATGCTGGTTGGGTTCGGAGCGGCTTCAGCCGACCCGCCCCCGGTTGACACTGCGACCAAACCGTTCGATCTCGTAATCTCAGCCGGTACACAGTTCTCCGTTGCGATAACTGCCTCCGGTACCTGGACTGTGCAGCCCTACAGCCTGACCGGCCCGGCTAACTGGACCAACTCGACCTACTACACCATGCAGGTCGTCGACTTGCGTGGCACCGGTATCGGCTGGAACGTGATGGCCTCGGCCTCTCCGTTCACGAACGGCCTCACCACCGGCCAGGTCCAGAACACGAACAACACCCAGTGGTCCGGTATCTGCGGGCCGGTGGTTGTCGGCTTCTGCGCCGCTCCAGGCTCGTTTTCGAACGGCGTTTCATCGTATCTGACATCGCTGAACATCTCCACGTCACAGCAGTTGCTGTTGTCCTCCACGAACGGCACGGCGCCGGGTCCGGTGCCGAATGGCACGGGCACCTTCACGCAACAGAGCGCGATCTACTACACCGGTGTGCCTGCTGGTTTGGCCGTTGGTACTTACACGACCACGATCACACTAACCCTCACCGGCTCCGAGCCGTAGCTTCTTTGGAGCGCGCGTGACTCATCGCAACTCGCGATGAGTCACGCGCTTCGAACCAAGTACACCGGGTTCCTTCGACCGACAAAGGGATGGCGCATGGCAGCTCTCCGGACACGCTCGCTGATTTTGCTGATTTTCTTGCTTGTGTGTGGTTTGTTTCCCGCGAGTGCCGTCGCTCAATCATCCCCGGAAGCCTCTCCAGGTTCCGACTCAACGGTCTGGTTCATGATCATTCCAGAGGGAAAGAGCAATGGAGAGTTCTTTGATATAGAGCTTGAAGCGGGCGCCTCGACAGTGGTGAAGGGTGTGTTCGGAAATGGTTCTGCGGTCCCTGTGCAAGCCGTTCTCTACGCGGCGGATGTAATCCCGGCCGTGAACGGTGGTTTCGCGATGGGCGACGCGGAGACACCGGTTACTGAACCGACGACCTGGCTTGATTTTCCGACGATACCGGTTGACTTCGATGCCGGTGAGGCGTTCGAGTTGAGTTTCTCCGTGTCAGTCCCGATCGGAACTCCGCCGGGCCAGTACATCACCGGCGTCACCGTCGAAACCGCCGAAGCTACCACCGTGCCTGGTGAGTCCGGCATCCTGGTGAAGTATCGGCTCGCGACTCCGGTGCTTATCACCGTGCCCGGAGAGGTCACTCCCCGGTTCGACGTGAGTGATGTCGGGGTATCGGTGGATGAATTCACCACGACGATCGTTGGAACGATTGAAAATACGGGCAACATCAGGGTGCGGCCGGCCGGGAATCTGATCCTGACGAACGAATCGGGCGTTGAAGTGGTCAATGCGCGCATCGATATGCGCTCGGTGTACGCCGGTCAAACCACCACATTCGAAGTCAGCTTGCCCACGCCGATTCCGACCGGCGTGTACTCCGGTTCATTGGTGCTCGAGGATTCAGATACCGGCGCAACCGCCGAAATCGAAACCCAAACGATCACCGTGGTGGCACCTGAAGCTCCGAAGCCGATCGAGATCACCGCGGCCACCATTACGCCGATGCCATCGGCCGAGAATCTCGTCTTCGCCCAGGTGTCCGCCACGATCACGAATACCGGTCAGCCGGTTTCGGGCATCGAACTCGAACTGGTCGTTTCGCGCGACGGCGAGGAAGTCGATCGCGTCGTGCTCGGCTCCTCCATAACCCTGCAGACGGGCGAAACGATCGTGAACCAACCGTACATCCCGGCAGACGGCAACTGGGAATCGGGCGAGTACACCTTCGCCCTCTCACTGACCTCGACCGATCCGCAAAGCGGCAGCAAGACGTCGATCGACACGACTGAAATCGATACGGTGATCGAGGCGCCGTAAACGACTCCCGCTTCGGGCCGGGCCGTTCGCCCCGAACGATTCGGCCCGAAGCGGGGAACCTCATTGACACGTCGGATCAGGTGTTCTATTCTGTCACGTAGGAAATCGGTCGGGGTGAGTGTCACCCGGGCGTCCGGTTTCGGCAACATCCGATGGGCTGACGATGTCGCGTTCGATCATCTCCATTATTAGCCTCGTACTTATTGGGCTCCTGGTAGGGAGCGCCAAAATTCAGCGTGGAGGCCGATAGTCGAGATCGAATCAATGTTTGAGCCGCATTAGTAGCGCTTGAGGCCTCCCGAACGGGAGGTTTTTTTGTCGCCGGAAACTCCGGCGCATGGTCCAGAGCGGACACGGAGACGAACCGATGGCAGTGGCGAATCCGAAGGAGCTGAAGAGCCAGAATGGCAACCGCACCGCGGAGCGTGTCATCGAGGTCGTAGAAGAAGCGCGCGTGTTGACCGGAGCGCAGATTACCTGCGCCGCCCTGGAGGCGGAAGGGGTGACGACTGCGTTCGGCTATCCGGGCGGCGCGGTGATTCCCTTCTACGATGCCTTCCCGACCGCCAATTTGCACCACATCCTTGTCCGCTTCGAGCAGTGGGCCGCCATGGCCGCCGCCGCCTACGCCCGCGTGACGGGGCAGGTCGGCGTCTGCATCGCTACCTCGGGCCCCGGCGCCACGAATCTGGTGACTGGCCTGGCCGACGCGATGCTCGATTCGGTGCCGATCGTGGCGATCACCGGTCAGGTCATCCAGCCGCTGATCGGTCGCGACGCCTTCCAGGAAGTCGATATCCAGGGCATCACGCTGCCGGTTACCAAGCACAATTACGCGGTGCAGCGGATCGAAGACATCGCCCCGACGATCAAGGAGGCTTTCCACATCGCCCGGTCCGGCCGGCCCGGCCCGGTGCTGGTCGATATCCCGAAGAATCTCTTCTCGGAACGCGCGGCTTACTCGCCGGTCGAATTCAAGGGCCGGCGTGGTTACCAGCCGAGTCTGGTCCCGAACATGCGCCAGGTTCGGCTCGCCGCCGAAATGATCAACAAGGCGGAGAAGCCGCTCATCATGGCCGGGCACGGCATCATGATCAGCGGCGGTGAGGCTGAGTTCCACGAGTTCGTTGAGAAAACCGGCATGCCGGTCGCCTTCACCCTCCTCGGCCAGGGCTGCTTCCCGGAATCGCACCCGCAGGCGCTCGGCCTGATGGGCATGCATGGTCACAAGCACGTCAACGCGGCACTGGGCGAATGCGATCTGCTCGTCAACATCGGCGCCCGGTTCGATGACCGCGCCACCGGCAAGATCGCCGGCTTCGCGCCGAAGGCCAAGGTGGTTCACGTCGATATCGATCCGGCCGAGATCGGCAAGAACGTCCGTACCGATGTTCCGGTCGTGGGCGATGCCCGCGAAGCGCTGAAGCTGATGCTGGAAGAGGTGCAACCTCGCCAGCACAGCGAGTGGCGCGGCTGGATCGAAAGCCAGCGGAATCGCGTGCTGGAAGCGGCGCTCGAGGATTATCCTGAGTGGCCGGAGCCGTACACGATCATCAAGGCGATCCGGAAGGCGACCAACGGCGAGGCGATCGTCACTACCGATGTCGGCCAGCACCAGATGTGGACCGCCCAGCACTACGGGTTCGATTACCCGAACCGCTGGCTCACCTCGGGTGGCCTCGGCACGATGGGCTACGGGCTGCCCTCCGCGGTCGGCGCGAAGGTTGGGCGCCCCGATCTCGAAGTCTGGACGGTGGTCGGCGACGGCGGTTTCCAGATGTCGTTCAACGAACTCGCCACCGCCGCGCAGGAGAAGCTCGATATCAACGTCGCGGTGATCAATAACGGCTACCTCGGCATGGTTCGCCAGTGGCAGGATCTCTTCCACAGCAAGAATTACTCCGAAGTTGAGATTCTCGGCCCCGATTTCGTGAAGCTGGCGGAAGCGTTCGGCTGCACCGGCATCCGGGTGACCAAGCACGAGGAAATCGCGCCGGCGATCGAGCGGGCCCGGAGCATCAACGGCCCGGTGGTGATCGATTTCGTGATCGAACCGGAAGCGAATGTTTACCCGATGGTGCCGCCGGGCGCATCGAACTCGGACATGGTGCACGAGCGCTTCGACCAGAACGAGCTGTAGGCGAGATCGAGGGAGCTACGAAGATGGCCGCTGAAAAACATATCCTCGCGGTGCTGGTCGAAGATCATCCGGGCGTGTTGAACCGGGTTGTTTCGCTGATGCGCCGCCGTTCCTTCAACATCGATTCCATCACGGTTGGCTACTCGGAGCAGCCGGGCGTCTCGCGCATCACCATCGTGTTGCGGGGTGAACCGTACGAAGTCGAGCAGGTGAGCAAGCAGCTCTACAAGCTGATGGAAGTGCTCAAGGTCACCGATCTGCCGGAGCGCGAATCGGTCGTGCACGAACTGATGATGGTGAAGGTCGCGACCAAGGGCGCCTCCCGGGCCGAAATCATGCAGATCGTCGATATTTACCAGGCGAAGATCGTCGACGCCACCCCGACCACGCTGATGATCCAGGCGGCCGGCGGCGAGGAGAAGATCAACGCGCTGCTGGCGATGCTGCGGCCGTTCGGTATTCGCGAACTGGTCCGGACCGGCCCGGTGGCCATGACCCGCGGCGCATCGGGCACCCAGATCAAGAGTCACGCGATCGCCGCTGATTGACGGAAACGAAAAAGACGGGGAGCGCGGTGCTCCCCGTTCGTTTACCTTAGTACGTCGTCGGGAGTGGCCCGGCGTCCGATGGAACTGAACAGGAGCAGAGCGTGCCCGCGACGATCTATTACGACAGTGACGCCACCCTCGAGCCGTTGCTCGGCAAGACGATCGCCATCATCGGCTACGGCGCCCAGGGGCACGCCCACGCGCAGAACCTGCGTGATTCCGGGTTGAACGTTGTCGTCGGCCTGCACGAGGGCAGCAAGAGCGTGGCCAAGGCGAAGGCTGACGGCCTGCGGGTCGAATCGGTGGCGGACGCTTCGAAAGAAGCGGACGTGATCATGATCCTGGTGCCGGACCAGACCCAGAAAAAGGTCTACGAATCGGGCATCAAGCCGCACCTCACCGCCGGCAAGACGCTGATGTTCGCCCACGGCTTCAACATTCACTTCGGCCAGATCGTGCCGCCGGCCGATGTCGACGTGATCATGATCGCCCCGAAGGCGCCCGGTTCGCGCGTGCGCGAACTCTTCCAGGAAGGCGTCGGCGTGCCGGCGTTGATCGCCGTGCATCAGGATGCCACCGGTGACGCCAGGTCCAAGGGCCTGGCCTATGCGAAGGGCATGCGCGCAACCACCGCCGGCGTGCTTGAGACGACCTTCAAGGAAGAGACCGAAACCGATCTCTTCGGCGAGCAGGCCGTGCTTTGCGGTGGCGTTTCGGCGCTGATCGAGGCCGGTTTCAACACCCTGGTCGAGGCCGGTTACCAGCCAGAGAGCGCCTACTTCGAGTGCCTCCACGAGGTCAAGCTGATCGTCGATCTCATCTACGAAGGCGGCCTGGCGCTGATGCGCGATGTCGTTTCCGAGACCGCCGAGTACGGCGATTACATCACCGGCCCGAAGATTGTCACGGACGAAACCCGGGCCAACATGAAGGGCATCCTGGCCGATATCCAGGATGGGACGTTTGCGCGGAATTGGCTCGATGAAAACGAGACCGGCCGCGGCAATTTCCTTACCATGCGTGCCGAGCACGCCAGCACCCCCATCGAGACTGTTGGTAAGGATTTGCGCGCCATGATGCCGTTCCTCCGCCGGGGGAAGCCGGGCGCCGCGTAAACGGGAGAACCAGTTCCCATGTCGAACAACGCGGAGATTGACGTAGCAGGCGCCGAGAAGCGCCGGATTCTGATTTTCGATACCACCCTGCGCGATGGTGAGCAATCGCCGGGCGCCACGATGACCGAGGCCGAGAAGCTCGAGATGGCCGATGCCCTCGTGGAGCTCGGCGTCGACATCATCGAAGCCGGTTTTCCGGCGGCGTCGCCTGGCGATTTCGAGGCGGTTCGCCTGATCTCGGAGCGCGTGAAAGGCTCGGTCGTGGCCGGGCTCGCCCGCGCGCACAAGGCCGATATCGAGCGGGCGGCCCAGGCGATCCAGGGGGCGGAGGCCGCCCGGATTCACACCTTCATCGCCACCAGCGACATTCACCTGCAGCACAAGCTCCGGATGAGCCGCGAGCAGGTGATCGAGCGAGTAGGCGAGATGGTGAAACTGGCTCGCTCCTTCACCAGCGACGTCGAGTTCTCGGCCGAGGACGCCACCCGTTCCGACTGGGACTTTCTCGTCGAGGTCTTCTCGACGGCGGTCGCCGCCGGCGCCACGACCCTGAACGTGCCCGATACGGTCGGGTACACGACGCCGGGTGAGTACGCCGATCTGATGCGCTACCTCCGGGAGCGGGTCGTCGGGATCGAAAACGCGATCATCTCCGTGCACTGTCACAACGATCTCGGCATGGGTACGGCCAACACGCTGGCGGCGATCGCCGCCGGCGCTGGTCAGGCCGAAGTGACGATCAACGGCATTGGCGAACGGGCCGGCAATACCGCGCTGGAGGAAGTCGTGATGGCGCTGGCCACGCGCGGCGCCCAGTTCGGCAACGCCCACACCGGGATCCGGACCGAGCGGATCGTTCCAACCAGCCGCCTGCTCCAGAGCGTCACCGGTCTGC
>JADLGF010000239.1 GCA_020849415.1 Thermomicrobiales bacterium | reverse complement strand
GCGCCCTGCTTGCCGATCACGATGCCCGGCTTGGCGGTGTGCAGCTTGACATCGATCTTGTTGGCCGAGCGCTCGAGCTCGATCTTGGAGATCGAGGCGCGGGTGAGCTCCTTCATGATCAGCGCGCGGATCTGGATGTCCTCGTGCAGCTGCTCAGTGTAGGTGCGCTCCGCGTACCACTTCGATTCCCACTCGCTGACCACGCCGAGGCGATAGCCGATCGGATTGACTTTACGTCCCATTAGCGGCCTCCTCGCGCTTCGGCAACAACGGTGATCGAGCAGGTGCGCTTGTTCACGCGACCCACGCGGCCACGCGCCTTCGGCTGAAAGCGCTTGTAGGTGACTCCCTCATCAGCGTAAACAGCCGTGATCCAGAGTTCCTCGGGATCGAGGTCCTGGTTGTTCTCGGCGTTCGCCACGAGCGACTTCATCAGTTTTTCCATTTCGAAGGCCGTCTTCTGCGGCATGAACCGCAGCATGGCCTGCGCATCGACCACCCGCTTACCACGCACGGCATCACAGACCAGGCGGGCTTTACGGGCGGACACGCGCACGCGGCCAAGACTGGCGCGCACTTCGTTCTCCATGCCTCGTACTCCTCAATGCGCCGTCAGCGCACTCAACGGCCTAGCGCCGTGAGCGGCGATCGGCGTCCTTGCCATGCCCCCGGTAGGTGCGGGTGGGCGCGAATTCTCCGAGCTTGTGACCGACCATCTGCTCGGTCACGAAAACCGGCACGTGCTGGCGGCCGTTGTGCACCGCCACCGTGTGCCCCACGAGCCCGGGAAAGATGGTGCAATCCCGCGCCCAGGTGCGAACGACCCGGCGCTCGTTGGCGCGATTCATCGCGTCAACCTTTTCCGCCAGATTGGAGTCGATGTACGGCCCCTTCTTTGATGATCTCGACACGCTTTCCTCCCTGCCGCGCCGCCTCGGCGCGACGGCTTGTGGTTACCCGTTCAGGCGGGTGGCCCGGTACGGGCCGGCCGCCGCTACCGCCGCGTGCCCTTCTTCGGCCGCTTGCGCACGATCATCGAATCAGTCCGCTTGTTATTGCGGGTCTTCTTGAAGGCCGGCTTGCCCCATTTGGTCTTGGGCTGGCCACCGATCGGCGCCTTGCCCTCACCACCGCCGTGCGGGTGATCGTTCGGGTTCATCACCGAACCACGCACGGTCGGGCGGCGACCCATGTGGCGGGAGCGGCCCGCCTTGCCGATCTCAATCTGCTCGTGCGAGACGTTGCCGACCTGGCCAAGCGTCGCCAGGCAATCGAGGTGTATACGGCGAACCTCGCCCGAGGGCATGCGCACCTGCGCGTAGGTATCGCCCTTCGCCATCAGCTGGGCGGCGGTGCCGGCCGAGCGGACCAGCTGCCCGCCGGCGCCGGCGCGAAGCTCGATGTTGTGAATCTGGGTGCCGGTCGGGATGTTGCGCAGCGGCAGGGCATTGCCGACGCGGATCGGCGCGTCCGAACCGGACACGACCGTGTCACCGACCTTCAGGCCGAGCGGCGCCAGGATGTAGCGCTTCTCGCCGTCCACGTAGAACAGCAGGGCGATGCGCGCCGAGCGGTTGGGATCGTATTCAATCGCGTTGACCTTGGCGGGAATGCCGAGCTTGTTCCGCTTGAAGTCAACGATCCGGTAGTAGCGCTTGGCGCCGCCGCCACGGTGACGCACCGTGATGCGACCAAAGGCGTTGCGGCCCGAGTTCTTCTTCAGCGGCTCGATCAGGCTCTTTTCCGGCGCCTTCTTGGTGATTTCCTCGAAGGTGCTCACGCTCATCGAGCGACGGCCCGGCGAGGTGGGCTTGTATCTACGAATTGCCATCGTTCTCCTCCGTCCCTCGCCTTAGATCTGCTCGAAGAGCTCGATGTGATCGTTCGGATCGAGCGTCACGATCGCCTTCTTCCAGGCCGATTCGGTGCCGGCAATACGCCCGCCGCGGCGGGAAGCCATCCGGCTCTTCTTCTTGGCCTTGACGATCAGGGTGTTCACGGCCAGGACCTTCACATTGAAGGTGCGCTCAACCGCGTCCTTGATCTGGATCTTGTTCGCATCCAGCGCCACCTCGAAGGTGTACTGGCTCTGCTCCATCAACCAGGTGTTCTTTTCGGTGATCACCGGCCGACGGATGACATCTTCCATCCGCAACGCCATGCTAGGCCTCCACTTCCGCGTTGGCCGCGGCCAGCCGGGCCTGCTTGAACGCGCTCGGGGTGCGCTTCGCTTCCGGAAGCGCCCACAGCTCCTCGATCTTCGCGATCGCTTCCGGGGTCACCAGCAGGCGCTCGTACTTGAGCACGTCCCGGACATTGACCACATCGGCCACGATCGTGTGCACATTCGGCAGGTTGCCGGCCGCGCGATCGACGACTTCGCTCTTCTCAGCCACCACGATCAGCACCGAGCGGCTCTCCGGGAGCTTCGCGATCAGCGCCTTCATGGTCCTGGTCTTCGGCTCGATGCCGGTCAGCCCGTCCACCACGCTCACGCGCTCATCGCGCACCTTGGCGGAAAGGACGGAGCGGATGGCCAGCCGGCGCATCTGCTTCGGCATCGCCTGGGTGTACGAGCGGGGGTGCGGTCCGAAGACCACGCCGCCGCCGACCCAGTGCGGCGCGCGGATCGAGCCCTGGCGGGCGCGACCGGTGCCCTTCTGGCGCCACGGCTTCCGACCGCCACCGCGCACGTTGGCGCGGGTCTTGGTCTGGTGGGTGCCGAGGCGGGCGTTCGCCTGCTGCCGGAGCAGCGCCTGGTGCATCACCGAGATGTTCGGCTCGATGCCCCAGACGGAGTCGTCCAGCGCTTGCCGGCCGGTCACCTCGCCAGCCGTATTCAAAATGTCGATTTCGATTCCCATTGCGTTTCCTCGTTCGGGGCGGGTTTCACGATCGCGTCACCGCGGCGCTAACCCGGCGCTCCTCCGCTTGCGCGGCTCGATTCGCCTACTTCTTCTGGCCCTTGACCGCCCGCCGGATCAACACGATGCCGTTGGTCGGGCCAGGAACCGAGCCCTCAACCAGCAGCACGTTCCGCTCGGCATCCACGCGCAGGACCTTGAGGTTCTGCACGGTGACGCGCTCGAAGCCGGTGCGGCCGGCCATCTTCTTGCCTTTGAACACGCGGCCAGGAGTTGCGCTGGTGCCGATCGAACCAGGAGCGCGCCACCGGTCACTCTGACCGTGCGTCTTCTGGGCGCCGCTGAAGCCGTGTCGCTTCATCGCGCCCTGGAAGCCTTTCCCCTTGGAGGTTCCGGTCACATCAACGAGTTCGCCATTGCTGAAGGCATCCGCCTTGAGCACCTGGCCAACTTCGAACTCCGCAACGTCGTCCGCCTTGACCTCGCGCAGCGTGCGGCTCATGTAGCCGCTCGTCTTGCGATGGCCCTGCTCGGGCTTGTTGAGGCGCTTGTCGATGCCGAATCCGAGTTGAACGGCTTCATAGCCGTCGTTCTCGGTCGTTTTGACCTGCGTGACCACATTCGGTCCGCATTCGATGACGGTGACCGGGTGAACCACCCCGGCCTCGTCGAAGATTTGTGTCATACCGAGCTTACGCCCGATAAGGCCTTGAATCATTGGCTCTCCCCTGACTCTTCAGGACGCGCCACCAGCTACTCTGGCCGCCGGCGCACATAGAGCGTGACCTTCTTCACTTGTGGTTCGCGGGGCGGCGCCGTCGTGGGTGTGTATCCGACGCCGCCCCGCTGAGGTCAACCGCTACAGTTTAATCTCGATGTCAACCCCGGCCGGCAGATTCAGCCGCATCAGGGCACGGATCGTGTTGTTGCTCGGATCGAGGACATCGATGAGGCGCTTGTGTGTGCGCACTTCGAAGTGCTCCTGCGAATCCTTGTCAACGAAGGGCGAGCGCATCACGGTGAAGCGCTCGATGCGAGTCGGCAGGGGCACGGGGCCCGCCACCTTGGCGCCGGTGCTCTCGGCGGTTTCCACAATCTTCCCGGCCGATTGGTCGAGGATCTTGTGATCGAACGCCTTGAGGCGAATACGAATCTTCTGGGTCGATGCTTTCTTCGGTGCAGCCGCAACCATCGTCAGCTCCTAAATCAGGCCGTGCGGCCGTTACTCAACGATGGACGTGACGACACCGGCGCCGACGGTCCGGCCGCCTTCGCGAATCGCGAACCGCAGCCCTTCCTCGATCGCCACCGGCGTGATCAGCTCAACCCCCATCTGGATGTTGTCGCCCG
>JADLGF010000238.1 GCA_020849415.1 Thermomicrobiales bacterium | reverse complement strand
CGGGCGCCAACGAGGTAGAGCTTGCCATCGACTTCGATCGGGGAGATCGGCACGGAATGCGGTTCTCCGCCGGCGCGTCCCGCCACCGTCAATTCGCTCGCTTGCCCCGTTTTGGTGACGAGCGGATTGATGATCTTGCGCATGAACCAGCCCGGCTTCAGATACTTGCGTTCGCTCACGTTTGGCCCTCCGATCGCGACTTGAACGTCCGTCAGTCGGCGGCGCTGCGCGAAGCCTCGGCCGCCTGAATCGCTCTCCAGACTCGTTCAGGCGTCAGCGCGATGTCAACGTGGGTGATGCCCCAGGGTTCCAGCGCGTCGATCACCGCGTTCGCCGTCACCGGTGTGGCGCCGATCGTCGCCGCCTCGCCGATGCCCTTGGCGCCGAGCGGATTCAGCGGCGTTTTGGTTTCGGTGTGATCGGTCGTGAATTCCGGGAAGAGGGTGAAGCGCGGCACGGCGTAATCGGTCAGCGTGCCGGTGAGCAGTTCGCCGTTGGCGTCGTAGTGCATTTCCTCGACCAGCGCCTGCCCGATCCCCTGCGCCAGACCGCCGTGCACCTGACCCTCGACCAGCATCGGCGAAATGATCACGCCGCAGTCATCAGCGGTGAAGACATTCAGCAGCTTCACCTCGCCGGTCTCGGGGAAAACCTCGACCACCGCGACGTGCGCGCCGAACGGGAAGGTTTCATCAGACGGTTTGAAGAAGCTGGTCGTTTCCAGGCCGGGCTCGATGTCATTCAACGAGCCGCTGTAGGCCTTGTCGGCGATATCGGCCAGGGTCAGCCCGTCCTGCGGAACCCCCTTGACGTGGAAGAGGCCGTTTTCGAGTTCGATGTCCTCGACCGAGGCTTCGAGCACCTGGGCGGCGATCTGCTTCGCCTTGTCGTGGATGATATCGAGCGCCATCTTCAGCGCAGTGCCGCCGACCACCAGCCCGCGCGAACCCATCGTACCGTTCCCCTGCGGGGTGTTCGAGGTGTCGCCGTGATGGACCACGATGCCGTCGTAATCAGCGCCAATCGCGTCGGCCGCCATCTGGGCGAAGGTGGTTTCCTGCCCCTGCCCGTGCGGTGAGATGCCGGTGAAGATCGACACCGCGCCGCTCGGTTCCACCCGCACCTTGGTCGAATCGTACGGACCGAAGCCGCAAATCTCGACGTAGCTGACGAGCCCGATGCCGATGTACCGGCCTTCCTTGCGCAGATCCGCCTGCTGCTTGCGGAGCCCGGCGTAATCGGAAATCGCGAGCACGTGATCGAGCGATTTCTCGTAATCACCCGAATCGTAGATTTCGCCGGAGAGGGTGGTGTAGGGGAACTGCTCCGGCTGCACGAAGTTGCGGCGGCGAATCTCGGCCGGATCGATACCGCTGGCATCGGCCAGCAGGTCCATCACCCGTTCGATGTAGTAGGCCGCTTCCGGCCGGCCGGCGCCGCGATACGCGCCGTTCGCCATCGTGTTGGTGTAGACGCCGGTGACCTTGTAATCGAGGTTGGGGATGATGTAGCAGCCGGTCGACATTACCCAGGTCGCCCAGGCGAGATCGAGCGCTTTCGGATAGGCGCCCGAATCGAGCGTGATCCGGGCTTTCAGTCCGACCAGCTTGCCATCGCCATCGACCCCCGCCTCGAATTCGCCGTACTGGTTGCGGCCGTGATTGGTGGCAAGGAACGATTCCGAGCGCGTTTCGATCCATTTGACCGGCTTCCGAAGGATCACGCTCGCCGCCGCGACCACGTATTCCTCGGGATAGGCGCCGATCTTGCAGCCGAAGCCGCCGCCGACCTCCGGCGCGATGCAGCGGACCTGGCTCTGGCTGAACCCGAGCGCCGCCGCGATCGAATTGCGATTCCAATGCGGCGCCTGCGTCGAGGTCCAGAAGGTCAAGCCCCGCGTGATCGGATCGGGCATCGAGAGGATGGCCCGGCCTTCCATCGGCATCGGGTGCACCCGCGGGGCCTTGATCGTCGCCTTGATCCGGTGGGCGGCGCCGGCGATGGCGGCATCGGCATCCCCGATCAACGAATGTTCGACGACGCTGATGTTGTTCTTCACCTCATCGTAGAGGAAGGGCGCGCCCGGTTTGATCGCTTCCGCCGGATCGACCACCGCCTGGAGCGGTGCGTAATCGACCATCACGTACTGGGCGGCGTCGTATGCGCGCTCGACCGTGTCCGCGACCACGGCGGCGATCGGATCGCCGATGTAGCGGACCTTGCCGTCAGCCAACGGTCGGACTGCCGGTTTTTCGATGCTCGATTCATCGCTATTGACCGGCGCTTCGCTGCGTGGCTCGGGGAACTGGCCGGTCATGACCGCCTTCAGGTCGTCCGCCGTCAATACCGCCTCGACGCCCGGTTGGGCGAGCGCCTCGGTGACATCGATCCCGTTGATCAGCGCGTGCGGGTACTGGCTGCGCACGAACGCAACGTGCAGGGTGCCGGCGATCTTGAGATCGTCGACGTAGGTCGATGACCCGGTGATCAGCCGCGGATCTTCCTTACGCTTAACCACCGCGCCAACGTATCTGCTCAGAACCATCGGGTAGGCCTCCGTTTTCTCCGCACTGGCATCCGGACTGGAGTCTTCTTGTCGGACCATTATAGAAGGAGCGCCGCCCGGACGGTCGGAGGGTTCGGAAAACCCGGGTGGTAGACTTCGGGCAGGAGTGCCCCTTCCGGTTCGCAATGGGCCATTTGATATCAATAAGCGTGGGAAGGGTGCTCGGTTGCTGCACAATCGGATCAATCAAAAGTTTGCCGTCGCGGTGGTCTACATCGCGTCGATGCTGATGAATTCGATTGATGCCACGATCATCAACGTTGCGCTCCCCACGCTCGGCCGCGAATTCAACGTGTCACCGGCCGAGGTCGAATCGGTCATCATCGCCTATCTCGTCAGCCTTGCCGTCTTCATTCCGGCCTCGGGCTGGCTCGGCGATCGCTTCGGGTACAAGCGGGTGCTGTTGCTGGCGCTGACGATCTTCACGATTGCCTCGGCGTTGTGCGGACTCGCGCAAAGCCTCGATCAACTGGCGTTTTTCCGGATTCTGCAGGGCGCCGGTGGTGGTTTGTTGACGCCGGTCGGGATGGCGCTGCTCTTCCGCACCTTCCCGCCGGAGGAGCGGATCGGCGTTTCCCGCATCCTGATGGTCGTCACGATCATCGGCCCGGCGAGCGGTCCGGTGCTCGGCGGCGTGATCATCGAGAACTGGTCGTGGCGCTGGATTTTCTACGTGAATCTGCCGGTCGGCTTGCTGGCGCTGCTCTTTGGCTTCCTTTTTCTCGAGGAGAACTTCGAACCGAAGGCGGGCCGGTTCGATTTTCCCGGCTTCGTGCTGGCCGGCATCGGCTTCGGCAGTTTCATGTACGCGCTCAGCGAAGGGCCGGTGCACGGCTGGGAATCGCCGACGATCATCACAACCGGTTTGTTCGGGCTGACCGTGCTGGCGATCTTCATCTGGCACGAACTGCGCACCCGTGAACCGATGATCCAGTTCCGTATCTACAGCAATACGCTCTTCCGGCGGATGAGCGTGGTGTCGTTCTTCGCCACGATCGGGTTTCTCGGCGCGTTGTTCGTGGTGCCGCTCTACCTGCAGGTCGGTCACGGCTACACCGCCCAACAGTCAGGGCTGGCGGTGTTCCCGGAAGCGATCGGCGTGGCGGTTTCGGCCCAGATCGTGGCGCGGCTTTACCCGCGCGTCGGGCCGCGCCGCCTCATGGCCTTTGGCTTGATCGTGGTGGCGCTGGCGCTGCTTTCGGTGGCCACCCTCCCGGTCACGGACAACGTCTGGGTCTTCCGCGCCAACATGTTCATGCTGGGCGTCGGGATGGCCTACGTCTTCCTGCCGAACCAGGCGGCGAGCATGGCGACGATCACGCGCGAGCAGACCGGCCGTGCCAGCACCCTCTTCAGCGTGCAGCGCCAGATCGCCGCCGCCAGTGGCGTGGCGCTGATGAGCACGGTGCTGACCGCGGTCGGACTGGTGACGATCTCCGTTGCCGGCATCGAGGAACCGAACCTGGACGCCTACAAGGCGGCGTTCGCGGTCGCCGCAGCATCGGCGCTGCTTGGATCGCTGCTTGCGTGGCGCATCCCGGATGAAGAAGCGGCGGTGACGATGGTCCGGCGCCGCTCGGCGGCGTAGGTCGGGGTTCGGGGTCAGGATGAAGAAACGCTGTGGCTCGAATTCACCGGCCAGGGATGGAAGGGGCTCCGCCCCTTAACGGGCGATGCTGCCAACACCCTGTGGCCTCACTGCCGCTGCCAGAACTGATCGAGGCGATCCTGGGGTTGCCATCCCAAAACAGTCCGCGCCAGATCGCTGCGATACCGATCGTGCGGAGCGTCCGCCAGGATGTGAAGCGTCACGAAGGGCGCCGGTAGCTGCGGCACGCGAACGGCGGCGGCCATTGCCCGCCCGGAATCATCCCAGGAGATGGCGAATGGATTGGTTGCGCCACCGGTGTTCTTTTCAACTGCGGGGTTCACGAACACGCAGAAAAGCAGCGTTGGACAGGCGATTCCGTGCTGTTCCGCAAAGATGCGGCATATCTCCTGCCCGAGAAACTTGCTGACGAAGTACAGATTGTCTCCCGGCCGAGCGGGAACATCCGGGCCGACATCCCGATCGTCGGTGTAGCCTGCGGGGTGCGGGGCGAGGGTGAGAATGGGGCCGGTGTGAACGACCCGGCCGATACCGTGCGCTACCGCGGCGGTCATCACATTGAATGCGCCGAGCGTATTGACGCGAAAGGCCTGAACGGGATCGGGGCGCACGACGGTGCAATTGACGATGGCGTCCATATCCCGGGCCGCGAAATCGACGGCGTCCTGATCGGTCACATCAACAACGAACTCCTCGTGAGGAGCCTCGGCGGATACTGGCAGGGGAGCGCCCGGGGATTGCGGCGGCCGTTGACCGAGTTCGCCCAGGGGGCGGATGTCAGTCAGCCGCAGTTGGTGATAATCCTTGAGAAAGGCGGTCGTCACCGCGCCAAGAGGCCCACCCGCGCCGAATACCACCACTCGCTCGGGGGCAGTCAAATCAGCGAGCGGAGCCAATGAGCGTGGAAAGCGCGGTGCTGTTATCGGGGACGACCGCTGATCGGTGGTTCGGTGGTCGGCGCTGAACCCGAAAGGTTCCGCTGCCGCTTTTCCGGCCGGAAAGCGACTCCCAGGACCGCCCCGTACGATGTGCAATGGCACCCATCTGGACCCATTCTCCGAGGCCCGTTCGATGGTCACCGCCCGGCTGATCGCCTTGACCGCGTCGTTCACGTGGAGCCATTGAGGCTGGACCGCTTCGGACGCAAATCGATCTCCGGAAACCACGTCGTCCAGGCGCACCATCAGGCAATCGATTGGCCGACTGCGACTGATCTCGCGCGCGGCTACTTCCGCCAGATACGGCGCGAGTTCGGATACGTCCGTGGATGGACGGGGCGACCAGGTTTCCGTCACGTTCCAGGCGGAATCGTATGCATCGAACATCCGCATCGATGAGAGGAAAACGTAGCGGCGGGCTCGCGTTGTCGTGAGCAAGTTCCACGTTCCCCGCGAAGCGTGATCGAGCGAGGTCAGCGGGTCCAGGCCATCGGCGAGACCATGAACGATGACGTCGCAATCGGCGGCGGCAGCGCAGACGGCACGATCGCGCACATCTCCATCGAGCGTCACCACCGTGTGATGGCGCGACAACTCCCCAGAAAGATCACGCTCGAGAATGCTCGGAATTCCGGTCAACAGTACGCGCATCGTCAGTCCACCTCCAGGGCCAATTGCCGAACATATTGAACCCTATCGAGACCCGCTTGCGCTCGACTTCGCTGGTGGCGATCGAATTCCCCGAGCCGGCCTCGCCTCGCTGGAACGCGCAACGCCTTCCGCGCTCCGTTTGGCCACAGAAAAACCAGGGTGCCCGGTGAGGGAAACCCTGGTTTTCGTGACTCGGAACGCGGAACCGGGAACCCGGAACTACACCTTCACGTCGTCGTCGATCGAGAGCCAGCCGCGCTTGAGCGCCATCACCACCGCCTGAGTGCGGTCGTTGACCGCCAGCTTGCGAAGGATCGAGGTGACGTGGTTCTTGACCGTCTGGGCGCTGATGCCGAGTTCGTAGCCGATGGCGGCGTTGGTCTTGCCTTCGGAGACGAGCTTGAGAATCTGGAGTTCGCGATCGGTCAGCGGTGCGTAGGCCTGGGTAGGACCGAGCGAATCGGAGCTGCTGCGGAACTGCTCGAGCACGCGCGACGCCACGTACGGCTTTTCGAGCAACTGCTCGTTGATCACCCACTCGCCGTTCTTGGTGCGGCGAATGAGGGAGATGATGCGCTCCTCGGCGACATCCTGCGCGCAGTAGGCGGAGGCGCCGGCGCGGATGGCGGCGAAGAGTTCATCCTCGCTCTCCTGCGGAGAGACGACGATGGTGGCGATGGCCGGGAAGCGGGTGCGGAACTGGGACGCCGCCGATACGTTCGGCGCGTCGGTCAACGTAGTACCGACGAGCACCACATCGGGCATCTCATCGTCGGCGATCAGGTACCCCTCATCGGCCGATGCCGCCATTCCCACGACCTCGATGCTGGAATCGGTGTCCAGAATCGATTTGAGGCCCTTGCGGAAGAGCGCTTCTCGACCAACAATCAATACGCGGATAGTGTCTGACATCGAGGACCAGCTCCTCTCGTAGCGTCCACATGGCCCCGGGAGTACACCCCTCCCTCAATCTCCCTGCCCTGATGGAGCCGTAACAAAGTGGAATTGGCGGACCCCTGGAGTGATCCGGGCCAACGACCTCGGGTGTTTTGCGATTGTATCGCAGTTTTTGTTACTGGCGCAGCCAATGCGACACTTCCGGACCGGCTCATCTTCCTGATCCAAATGGGTGACTACGTCTGAATCAGGCCAATCGGGCGCGCGGCGAGCACTATTGCCGCCTCGATCGCCCCCTGCGCAAACGCGCGCCGGCTGAGCGCCCGGTGGGTGATGCGTAGCTCCTCCTCATCGCCGGCGAACAGGATCGTGTGCTCTCCGGGAAGCGATCCCGCCCGCAACGCATGTATGCCGATGTCGCCTGGAGTTCGTGGCGAAACTCCGTAGCGGCCGTAGATCGCGTGGTTGTCCAGCGCCTGTGATCGGCCGGCTGCCACCGCCTCGGCGAGGAGGAGCGCCGTGCCGGACGGCGCCTCCAGCTTGCCGCGGTGGTGGGTTTCGGTGATCTCGACGTCGAAATCAGCGAGTGCCGCCGCCAGTTGCCGAACCAGATCGGCGACGAGCGGCAGCGCCAGGCTGAGATTGCGCGACCAGTGCACCGGAATGTGCTCCGCCGCCGATTCGAGCGCCGCGATGTCCGTTGCGCCGAGTCCGGTTACCCCGCACAGCAGCGGTACCCTGGCGCGGGAAGCGGCGGCGGCAATCGAGCTTGTCGCCTCGGGCAGGGTGAAATCGATCAGCAGATCGATCTCCAGCAGCAGTCGATCCAGGTCGCTCGTGACGAGCAGGTCGGTGAAAAGATCGTCCGCCGGCTCGCGGCGACTGACGCCGCCGACGAGCCGGATGCGCTCATCATTCCGGGCCAACGCGGTGATCTCCCGGCCCATGCGTCCGGTAATACCGGCGATGCCGATGCGCAGCGGTTCGCTCATGCGGTCACCGGCGCGAAGGCGCCGATCGCCTCGGCTACGCGCTCACGATTGGCGGGGCTCATCGCGGTCAGTGGCAGGCG
>JADLGF010000237.1 GCA_020849415.1 Thermomicrobiales bacterium | reverse complement strand
GAGCGTTCCGACGAACGCGACACCATGCGCAAGCTGGTCAAGAAGCTGGCGCTGACGGTCGACGGTCCGCTGGTGCTCGATTCGACCGAAGCCGATGTGCTCAAGGACGCGCTGGAGCAGTACCCGGGCCGGGCGATCATCAACTCGATCAACATGGAAAACGGCCGGGGCAAGATCGAATCGGTCATGCCGCTGGCGCGCGATCACGGCGCGGCGGTGATCGCCCTGACCATCGATGAAGATGGCATGGCCAAGACGCGCGAGAAGAAGGCCGAGGTCGCGAAGAAGATTCACGACATCGTCACCACCGAGTACGGCCTCCGCCCCGAAGACCTGATTTTCGACGCGCTCACCTTCCCGCTGACCACCGGCGATCCCGAGTTCCAGAATTCCGCGATCGAAACGATCGAGGGCATCCGGATGCTGGAGGCGGAGTTGCCTGGCGTGCTGACCGTGCTCGGCGTGTCCAACGTTTCCTTCGGCATCAATCCGGCCGCCCGGCGCGTCATCAACGCCATGTTCCTCTACCACTGCATCAAGGCGGGGCTCGATCTGGCGATCGTGCACCCGTCGCACGTGATCCCGATCGGCGAGATTCCGGACGAGGAGCGGGACCTGGCCGAAGACCTGATCTTCAACCGCCGGCCCGACGCGTTGCAGCGGATCATCGAGCACTACGAAGGCCGGACCGAGGAGGCGAGCAGCGGTCCCGATCCGATGGCCGACATGAGCGTGCGCGAGCGGCTCCATTTCCGGATCGTCTACCGGAAGAAGGAAGGGGTCGAAGCCGATATCGATCAGGCGGTTGCCGAAAGCGGCGACGCGGTCGAGGTGCTCAACAACGTCCTCCTGCCGGCGATGAAAGAGGTCGGCGACAAGTTCGGCGCCGGCGAACTGATTCTCCCCTTCGTGCTGCAAAGCGCCGAGGTGATGAAGAAGGCGGTCACGCAGCTCGAGAACTACCTCGAAAAGGTGGAGGGCGCGACCAAGGGGAACGTGGTGCTCGCCACGGTTTACGGCGATGTCCACGACATCGGCAAGAACCTGGTCAACACCATCCTGAGCAACAACGGCTACACCGTGCACGATCTCGGCAAGCAGGTGCCGATCAGCAAGATCATCGACAAGGCGGTCGAAGTGAACGCGACCGCCATCGGACTTTCGGCGCTGCTTGTTTCGACCAGCAAGCAGATGCCGCTCTGCGTCAAGGAGTTGCACCACGCCGGCCACAGCTTCCCGGTCATGATCGGCGGCGCGGCGATCAATCGCCCATACGCGCACCGCAGTCTCTTTGTCGATGATGACACCCACTACGAGCCGGGCGTCTTCTACGCCAAGGACGCCTTCGAGGGGCTGTCGTTGATGGACCAGATCATCGTGCCGGAAGCGCGCGAAAAACTGGTGAGCGAGAACTTCCAGGCGGCCTTGCGGACCCTCGAAAAGCCGAGCCGCAATTCGTTCTCGGTGCCGATCGATCGCAACGACACCACCCGCTCCGAAACGGCGCTGCTCGATCCGCCGCTCGCGCCCTTCCTCGGCGTCAAGGAACTCGACGATTTCACGCTGGCCGATGTCTGGCCCCATCTCGATCTGAAAACGCTCTTCCGCCTCCACTGGGGCGGAAAGGGGGTCAAGGACGAAGCCTGGGAGCGTCTGCAGCAGGATGAATTCCTGCCGCGCCTCGAGCGGATGCAGCGTGAAGCCGAAGAGACTGGCTGGCTGAAGCCGCGCGTGCGCTACGGCTTCTTCCCGGCGAATTCGCAGGGGAATTATCTGGTCGTGTTCGATCCGGAGGAGCAGGACCGAGAGGTGGCGCGGTTCAATTTCCCGCGCCAGCCGGCCCGCGAGCGCCTCTGCCTGGCCGACTATTTCCTGCCGATCGATGACGGCCGTCGCGATGTGGTGGCGTTCCAGATCGTGACGCAGGGTCAGAAGGCGACCGAGCGCACGACCTGGCTCCAGAGCATCGGCGAGTACTCCGAGAGCTACTTCAGTCACGGCTTGAGCGTGCAGGCGGCCGAGGGGTTGGCCGAGTACACGCACCAGCGCATCCGGGCGATGCTCGACATCGGCGAGGAAACCGGCAAGCGTTACTCGTGGGGGTATCCGAGTTGCCCCGATCTCTCGCACCACGAACTGGTCGACAAGCTGCTCGATTTCAGCACGATCGACGTGCAGCTGACCGATGGCTTCCAGTTCGAACCGGAGCAGACGACGGCCGCGATCGTGATCCCGCACCCGGACGCCAAGTACTTCGCCACCTACCGCGCCGGCGGCGAGGAGTAGCCGGGCTTCCGGAGGTTGATCCTGTCAGAATAGGGGCATCGATTGACGCCTTGATGAGAGGGTTTCGCCATGTCGGGGTTCAGCGGACTCGGTAATCACCTGGGGAACCTGTGGCGGCTTTCCGACGCGGAAACGCGCTCGATCAGCCCGGAGAATTTTCGCGGTAAGAAGGGCCGTGGCGGGGTGGCCACCGAAGGCACCGGCGCCATCCCGGCCCGGGAACTCGGCCAGGGCTGGAAGGTGAGCCCGAGCATCGAGATCGCGCCCCGCGAAACGGTGATCATGGCCGATATTGAGGGTCCGGGTGCGATTCAACATATCTGGCTCACCGTGCACCCGACCTGGTGGCGACGGCTCGTAATTCGCATCTATTGGGATGACGAGGCGACGCCATCGGTCGAGACGCCGCTCGGGGATTTCTTCGCGAATGGCTGGTGCGAACGCTGCAACATCAGCTCGATCCCGATCGCGGTGAACCCGGCCGGCGGCTTCAACAGTTACTGGGAAATGCCGTTCCGGAAGCGGGCGCGTATCACCATCGAGAACCTCACCCCGGATCGCTGCCCCGGTTTCTACTACCAGGTGACCTATGCGCTGACCAATGTTCCGGACGAGGCAGCGTACTTCCACGCCCAGTGGCGGCGCTCCAATCCGCTGCCCTATCAGACGGTGCACACGTTGCTGGAGGGAGTCACCGGCCAGGGGCAGTATGTCGGCACCTACCTCGCCTGGGGTGTGAATTCGCGGGGTTGGTGGGGTGAAGGCGAGATCAAGTTTTACCTGGATGGCGATACGGACTTTCCCACCATCGCCGGTACCGGCACCGAGGATTACTTCGGCGGCGCGTGGAACTTCGAGCACCCGGCGGGCCAGTACGGCGTCTTCAGCACGCCGTACCTCGGCCTGCCGCAGGCGATCACCCCGGATGGCCTCTACAAAAGCCAGCAGCGATTCGGCATGTACCGCTGGCACATTCAGGACCCGATCCGGTTCAGGGATGACCTGCGCGTCACCATCCAGGCGCTCGGCTGGCGGTCTGATCTGGAGGGCCAGAAGCGTTACCTGCCGCTGCAGGATGACATCGCCAGCACCTCATTCTGGTACCAATCCGAACCCCACGGTGTCTTCCCGGAACTCGGTGACGCCAACCGCCTTGAGGTGATTTAGGGAAGGGTCGGTGCAAGGCCGTTGGGCTCGAAGCCCAACGCTGAAAACGGAAGGGGCTCCGCCCCTTTGGTTCGACACAATCGTGCCAAGGGGCGGAGCCCCTTCCGTCCCTAGCCTAATGCTTCAGCTTCAGGGACCGCCGAGCGAAGCAAGTTTGCCAACCAGGAACGCCCGCTCGGCGTCGTTTTCGGTGAGCTCGAGGGCGCGTCGATAGGCGGTTTCCGCGTCGTCGATTCGATCGAGGCGGCGGAAGAGATCCGCGCGAGAGGAGTGCAGGAACCGGTACGACTCCAACTCCTCGCGTCGATCAATGCCATCGATCGCGTTCAATCCGATTTCTGCCCCTTCCGCTTCGGCCAAGGCGATCGCCCGGTTCAATTCGACGATGGGGGAGGGGACCATGCGCAGGAGCAGATCGTAAAGCCCGACGATCTGTCGCCAGTCGGTCGCTTCGGATGATGCCGCTTCGCAGTGGACGGCGCTGATTGCCGCCTGGATCTGGTACGGACCGGCACGGCGATTCCGCAGCGCCGTTTCCAGGATCGTCATCCCGTCCGCGATCATCGCCCGATCCCAACGGCGACGGTCCTGCTCGGCTAACGTCACCAACTTACCCGATGCATCGACCCTGGCCGGACGCCGGGCCTGGTTGAGCAGCATCAGGGCGAGCAGACCGGTCACTTCCGGTTCGTCCGGCAACAAGCCGCGCAAGATGTGTGTCAACCGGATCGCCTCGATGGCGAGATCGGGCCGATCCACCGATTGCCCGCCCGAGGCGAGATACCCCTCGTTGTAGATCAGGTAGAGCACGCTCAGCACCGCGTCAAGCCGCGGCGGGAGATCGGCCAGCTGCGGGGTCTGGAAGGGGATGCCGGCGTCGCGAATCTTCCGCTTGGCGCGTGAAATACGCTGGCCGACGGTCGCCTCTTCCATGAGCAACGCCCGCGCGATATCAGCGGTGGTCAGACCGCCGAGGGTGCGGAGGGTGAGGATCACCCGGGCGTCCCGATGCAACGCCGGGTGACAGCAGGTGAAGATCAGGCGCAGGCGTTCGTCGGGAATGGCATCGTCGAGTTCGATGGCAGATTCGGCGGCGGCGATGCGGGCGTCGGTTTCGAGCAGGAGCCGCTTGCGTTCCAACGTTTGAACGCGGCGAATATCGTCGATAGCGCTCCGGCGGGCGGTGGTCAGGAGCCAGGCGGCCGGATTTTCAGGAACGCCCCGCTCGGGCCAGACCGTCGCGGCGCGAACGACCGCCTCCTGCAACGCATCCTCGGCGAAATCGAGATCGCGAAACTGCACCGCCAGGATCGCCAGCAGCCGCCCCCAGTGATCGCGCACGATCGACTCGATTGTGTGGTCGCCCGGCGTGGTGTGCATGCCGGTAGTTGACCACAATGTGAGGCGTGAGGCGTGAGGCGTTTCCTAACCTCACTCCTCCCACCTCATGCCTCACGCCTCACGCCTCACGCCTCACGCCTCGAACCTCACGCCTCAGTGCTCTATGATCGGGCGGATTTCGACAGCGCCGGATTTGGCGTCCGGGAGCATCGCGGCCAGCCGGATCGCCTCGTCGAGCGACGGCACATCGACGATGTAGTAGCCGCCGAGGTGTTCCTTCGACTCGGGGAATGGTCCGTCGGACATCAGCCGCTCGCCGTTGCGAAGGCGCAGAACGTGGGCGAGCTTCGGATGATCGAGCTGCTCGGACGTTTGCTCGATCCCGGCTTCTGCCAGGTGCGTTTCGAACGCGACGTACTCCGCCATCAGCGCATCGAATTCCGGAGTGCCAGGTGGAGTATCGAACGCTTCGAAATCCCCGAACAGCATGAGCATGTACCGCATGGTTTGACCTCCATCATTCCGGTGTGACGGGCCTTCTAGGCGCCTTCGGAGTAATCGACGAGCGGGCGGATCTCGATCCCACCGGTGCGGGCGCCGGGAATCTGCGCCGCCCAGCCGGCCGCCTCGTCCACGCTGTCGGCTTCGACGATGTAGAACCCGCCGAGTTGCTCCTTGGATTCGATGAAGGGGCCGTCCGAAACCAGGAGTTCGCCGTTGCGAACCCGGACAGTGGTAGCGGTGGCGGGTCCGTCGATTTCATCGGACGGTTCGTTGATCCCCGCTGTCCGGAGCGCGCGACTCAGCGCGAAATACTCCTCAAGCAGCGCATCCGCTTCCGGTGTGCCGACCGGCGGTCCGTACATTTCTTCGTCGCCGTAGATCAACAGGATGTAACGCATTCCCGGTGCTCCTTCCGGATTGACCGTCATCGACCGAGCCCGATTGGCCCGCTCTTGATCGAATGACGAACGGGCGGCACTGATTTCGACAGCGCGCGGGTGGATTTTGCCGTCTGGCCGCTGGAGTCAGGCTAAACTGTGATCCGATAAATCGCGAAGTGGCCGCGTTGCGGCCGAAACGGTGGAGAACGAGGCGAAGGTGACCGATCCAGGCGCGAAATCCTTCTACATCACGACCGCAATCGACTATCCGAATGGAGCGCCCCACATCGGGCACTCCATGGAAAAGGTCGCGGCCGATGTGATGGCCCGGTTCCACCGCCTGCTCGGGGACGATGTCGCGTTCACGATGGGTCTGGACGAAAACAGCCAGCACATCGTGACCGCCGCCAAAACGGCGGGCATCGAAACCGGTCCTTTCACCGATGAAATGGACCGCGTCTTCCGGGCGTCGTGGGATGCGCTGCAGATTTCGCGCTCATCCTGGGTCCGCACGACCGAGCCGCGTCACACCGTGGCGTCGCAGGAACTGTTCAGCCGGGCGTTGGCCAACGGTGACATCTACAAATCGACCTACGCCGGCTGGTACTGCCCGAACTGCAACAACTACTACACCGAGGATGAGCTGGTCGATGGCCGCTGCCCGAACCACCCCTCGATCACCCCGGAGTGGCTCGAAGAGGAGAACTACTTCTTCGCGCTGAGCAAATACAGCGACTTCCTGCGCGATCACATTGCCGCCAATCCCGAGTTCATCACCCCGAGCACCTGGACCGCCGAGGTGATGGGACTGATCGAAAGCGGCCTGCGTGATTTCTCGGTGTCGCGGCGGGTCAAACCGGACACCGAACCGTGGGGCGTGCCGGTGCCGGGCGATCCGGAGCACGTGCTCTACGTCTGGTTCGATGCGCTGACCACCTACCTGACGGGGATCGGTTTCCCGGAGGATGGCGGGACCTCCGGTCGGTATTGGCCGGCCGATTCGCAGGTGATCGGCAAGGACATCCTGCGGTTTCACACCCTCTATTGGCCGGCGATGCTCGCCTCGGCCGGTCTGCCGCTGCCGCGCCGGATCGCGATCCACGGCTTCATGACCCTGGAAGGCCGACGTATTTCCAAAACGACCGGTAACGTGATTTCCCCGATCGAGGTGGTGGATGAATTCGGCGCCGATCCGGTGCGCTACTACCTGATGCGCGATCTCTCGTTCTCGTCCGACGGCGATTTTTCGCGCTCCAAGCTGATCCGACGGTACAACGACGATCTCGGCAACGATCTCGGCAACCTGCTCAATCGGGTTGTTGCGATGATCGGTCGGTATCGCGGTGGAGTAGTTCCGGCGGCGAGCGATGGCGAAGCGATCGAAGCGGAATTGCGCGAGATCGCCGCCAACGCGCACGAGCGCGCCGCGCATCACATCGATCAGTGGCAGTTGAACGAGGCACTGGAAGAGATCTGGCAGCTCGTGCGCCGCGCCAATCAGTACCTCGAAGCGCGCAAGCCCTGGACACTGGCGAAGAACGAGGCCGACGCCGGCCTTCTCGACACCACGCTCTACACCGCCGCCGAAGCGACCCGCCTCGCCGGTCTCTATCTGGCGCCGTTCATCCCGGGTTCGGCTGACAAGATCATGGCCCAGCTCGGCCTCGACCCGATCGCCGATGGCGATTGGACGTCGAAGGGCACGTGGGGAAGCGCGGACTTCGGCACCGTCGACCCGGCCGGCCCACTCTTCCCACGCATCGAGGTTACGGAGTAATCCACGATTGCCCCCCGGGAAGTCTCCGGGGGCAATCACCTTAACTCGCGCGTGCCCGCTCTTCCGCCTCGAAGCCGCGCTTGCGGAAGTACATCGCGATGGTGGCGACGACCGCTTTCACGATGATGTCGCCGATCATGATCGAGGCGATCAGGCCGGCGGCGAGCACGCCGCCGAACGCGACCAGATTGAAGATCAGGGTGTCGATGGGGATTGAGACGGCGTTCGAGGCCACCACCCGCACGTACCACTTCCGCGCTCTCAGCTTGTGAAAGACCTCGGTGTCGACCATCTCCGAGAGCAGGATCGCCAGCGTCGACGCCAGGATGATCCGCCACGAAACATCGAGCAGCCATGATTGCAGCGACGCCAGGATCGTGGTGATGATCAGCATCAGGTAGACCCAGGCGCGACCGGCCCGGTGGACCCGATCCCGCTGCGTGAAGGTGATGCCGAAGACGACCGTGCCGACCACGATCAACCCGTTTTGCGGAGCGATCG
>JADLGF010000236.1 GCA_020849415.1 Thermomicrobiales bacterium | reverse complement strand
ATCACCGACTACTTCGACCGGAAGATCGACGCGCTGCAAGCGCACGTCTGCCAGGTTGGTGACCGGCCGAAGGAAGAGTTCTACAACGGCATGCGGAGCCGCCTGGCCGAGATCGCCAAGGATCAGCCGTTCGAGTTGGCCGAGGCGTTCAAAGTCATCCAGATGCGCCGCTGACGCGAAGCGAGTCCGCATGAGCGACCAACCGAAACTGTCAACACCGTACGTCCAGAATGAGCCGATCCGCACCGATCGGCTCATTCTGCGTCGCCTGACGCTGGATGATCTCGATCGCTACGCCGACTACTACGGCAAGCCGGACGTGGCCCGCTACATCCTCACCTTGCCGCTCTCGCGGGAGGAATCGGAAGCCGAACTGCGGACGTGGATCGCGCGCGATCGTGTCGAACAATCGGGTGACATGATCTTCTTCGGCGTACAGATCGGCGGCGATCCAACCCTGATCGGGGAGGTGCCGATCAAGATCGCCAGTGTCGAGCACCGAACGGCGGAGATTGGCTGGATCTTCCACCCGGAGGTCGCCGGCAACGGGTACGCCACCGAGGCGGCGCGGACGTTGCTCGAAATCTGCTTCGATGTCCTCGGCATGCGGCGGGTCGTTGCGTATCTCGATGCCCGGAACGATGCATCGGCGAACGTGTGCAAGCGACTTGGCATGCGCCAGGAAGCGCATTTTCGCGAGAATCTCTTCAATCTCGGCGAGTGGAAGAGCACGTTTGTCTTCGCAATTCTGGACGACGAGTGGCGCGGCGCCACCGAACGGGGCTGAATCATGGATGAGCCGGCCAAGCTGAATCTCCCGTTCGAATTCGTGCCGATCGACACGGAACGTTTGCGCCTGCGCCACTACCGATTGGACGATCTCGACGCGCTCCACAGCTGGCGCTCGCGTGAGGATGTCACCCGCTACCAGGATTACGATGTCCAGACCCGGGAGGAATCGCAACGCAGTCTCGAACGGGCAACCGCACGTGTGACGATGGCGGTGCAGGGAGACGGGTTCGTATGGGCGATCGAGCGGCGCGATGATGGCCAGGTTATCGGCGACATCATCCTCTTTCTCGATAGCATCGAACACGCACTCGGTGAAATCGGCTGGACGCTCCATCCCGACTATCAGGGAAAGGGCTACGCCACCGAGGCGGCGCGCGGCGTGATGAAGCTGGCGTTTGAAACGATCGGGATGCACCGGATCAAGGCGAATCTCGATCCCAGGAACCACGCCTCCGAGGCCCTCTGCCTGCGGCTGGGAATGCGCCGTGAAGCCCACTATGTCGAGGACTTCTGGAGTAAGGGCGAGTGGACCGATTCCTATATCTACGCCATCCTCGCCCGCGAATGGCGCGCCAATCAGTAGCCGGCGTCGAGGTCGATCAGGTTGACCAGCGGCTCGTTGGCGCGGAAGCGGCGCAGGTTCTCGATCCAGAGCGGTACGCCGCGGTCGAGGTTCTTCGGCGACCAGCCCGACGTGTGTGGCGTGATGATCACGTTCGGCGCGGTCCAGAGTGGCGAATCCGCCGGCAGCGGCTCCGGAGTGGTGACATCGAGGCCGGCGCCGGCCAGATGGCCCGTTTCCAGCGCCGCGATCAGCGCGTCCTGATCGATGATCGACCCGCGCCCGATGTTGTAAAGATAGGCGCCGGGCTTCATGGCCGCGATCACGCCGGCGTCGAACATCCCCTCCGTATCGGCGGTAAGCGGCAGGGTGATCGCGACGTGATCGGCCTCGCCGATGCGGCTCTTCAGATCGCCGAAACCGATCACCTCGTCGGCCGCGCTCGCGCGCTCGATGGTCAGCCGGCGACGCATGCCGATGACGCGCATTCCCAACGCCTTGGCGCGAACCGCCAGCCCCTCACCGATGTGACCGAGTCCAGCCACGAGCAAGGTCGAACCCATGAGTTCGAAGGTGTGCGGACGAATGGCGTCGCCATTCCATTCGTGTCGTTGCTGTTGCTCGAACGCCCGGTGGAACTGCCGGGAGAAGGCGAGCATGTAGCCGAGAATGTGTTCGGGAATGTTGACCGCGTGCACACCGCTGCTATTCGTGAGCAGGATGCCCCTGGCCTTGATCGCGGCGCGATCGACGCCATCCACCCCGGCCGTCGGCGTCTGAATCCAGCGGAGCTTCGGCGCGGCGTCGAGGTGGCGCGATTCCGCCGCCCAGCCGATCAGCACATCGGCGTCGGCAAGGTGATCGCCCAACTCACCGCGCGGCACGATCCTGAGGTCCACATCGGGATCGGCCTCGGTGATCATCCGGGCGAAGCGCTCGGGCAGATCGATACTGCAAATGATGGTGAGTTGGTCGATCGGCACGCTGCTCACTCCTGTTTCGCCCTTGGCAGGTCTCGAACGATGCTAGTACCCGGCGTCGAGATCGACAACATTGCGGAGCGGTTCGCCATTGCTGAAGCGCTGGATGTTGTCGATCCAGAGATCGACGCCCCGCCCCCACAGCTTTGGTGACGTCCCGGACGTGTGCGGGGTGATGATGACGTTGCCGAGCTTCCAGAGCGGATCGCCGGCCGGCAACGGCTCGGGCGAGGTGACGTCGAGCCCGGCGCCGCCGAGTCGTCCGTCCAGCAACCGTTCGTAGAGGGCCGTTTGATCGACGATCGCGCCGCGCCCGATGTTGTAGAGAAACGCGCCCGGCTTCATGGAATCGAGCATCGGCACGTCGAACATGCCGCGCGTGGTGTTGGTCAACGGCATGCAGATGGCGACGTGGTCCGCCTCGCTAATTGCGGTGCGCAGTTCGGCCTGAAGGATGACGCGATCGACGTGCGCAAGCCGTTCCTTGTCGGGCCGACGCACCACCCCCACCACGTTCATGTCGAGCCCCTGTGCGCGTTGGGCGAGCGCCTCGCCGATGTGACCCATGCCGACGACGAACAGCGTTTGGCCAGCGAGTTCGAAGGGGAGCGGTGAGGCGTTCACCGTGCCGCGATCCGGATGATTCCAGAGGCCCTGGCGCTGGCTGTCGAAATGATCGGGCAGGCGGCGGGCGAAGGCGAACATCAGCGAGAGGATATGTTCGGCGATGTTGATGGCGTGGATACCGCTGCTGTTGGTGAGGACAATACCGCGCTCCCGCAGCACCTCGAAGTCGACCCGATCGACGCCGGCGCTGACGGTCTGAATCCACTTCAGGCGAGCGGCGCTTTCCGCACGATCGCGGGGAAGTCCCCACGCCAGCAGCACATCGGCGTCCGGCAGGTGGTCCATCACCGTTTCCGGCGATTCGAAGCGGAAGGTGTGTTGGGGGAAGGGAGCGCGGAGGCGTTCCAACAGCGCGTCCGGTAAGGCAACACCGGCCAGGATCGTCAGCGATTGGTGACTCACAGACCGCAACTCCTCTGATTGGTTCTCGAATGGAAGAACTCGCGGGCGTTCAACCCGCGAGTTCTATTCAACCGCAATTTGCGAAGGTCGGCACGAGTGTTCGGCGATCAGCCGCCGATCTGGGACATACCGCGCACGGTGTGGACATCACCGTCGGCGATGCCGTGGCCCCACGGCTTCCGCCAGATGCCACCGAGCACCAGCCGTTGCAGGGTGGCGTCGTCGGCGCCGGAGCGCATGACATCGCGCAGGTCGATCTCATCCTCTCGCAGCAGGCAGAGGCGGAGCTTGCCGTCGGCGGCCAGCCGGACCCGGTTGCAGGTCGCACAGAAGGGTTGGGAAACGGGCGAGATGAAGCCGATTTCGCCTTTGGCGCCGGCGATCTTCCAGACCACGGCCGGGTCGCCGGGATTCTCGGCGACCGGAATCAGCGCGCCGAACTGATGCTCGAGCCGGGCCTGCGTTT
>JADLGF010000235.1 GCA_020849415.1 Thermomicrobiales bacterium | reverse complement strand
GGATGAGCACCTTGGTCCGGCGCACGTGGCGCAGGAATTCGTGACCGAGTCCCACCCCTTCGGAGGCGCCCTCGATCAGACCCGGCACGTCCGCCATCACGAACGCCTGGCTGTCGCGGCGGCCGATTGTGACGACCCCGAGATTCGGTTCCAGGGTGGTGAACGGATAATCGCCGATCTTCGGCCGCGCCCGTGAGGTCGACGCCAGCAGGGTCGATTTCCCCGCGTTCGGCAGACCGACCAGTCCGACATCGGCGATCAGGCGGAGTTCCAGCCGCAGCCACCCTTCATCGCCCGGCTCGCCGAGTTCGGCGATGCGCGGCGCCTGGTGGGTCGAGGATTTGAAGTGGATGTTGCCGAGTCCGCCCCGGCCACCCTTGGCGACCCGGATCCGCTCGCCATCCTCAGTCAGATCGGCAACCAGTTCGCCGTTGGTGTCGTTGTAGATCAGCGTGCCAGGTGGCACCCGGATCGTCAGGTCCTTGCCATTCGCGCCGTGCATGTTCGAGGAGCGCCCCATCTGGCCGTCCTCGGCGACGAAGCGCTCGTTGTACTGGAAATCGACGAGGCTGTTGAGGTTCGAGCGGACCTCGAGGAACACGTGCCCGCCGCGCCCGCCATCGCCCCCGTCAGGGCCGCCCTTGGGGGCGTACTTCTCGCGACGGAATGAGGCGGAGCCATTACCGCCGGTACCGGCGCGGACGTAGATTTTGGCGCGATCGACTAACACGGAGTCCTCCTGAAGGGCCACTCTGCCCGTAACCGAACAATAGTACCCGATAACGTGCGCACAACTGGAGATTGGCACCACGAGCCACCGAAGCCTGAATCGCACCGGGCTGGTAGAGTCTTCGGAACCACGGGAGAAGGGCAAGAATGGTTGCATCGGACCAGGAACCGGACGGGGAGCAGAGCGGCCCGGTCAGTGAGCGATCGAACTGGTTGCGCGCCGGTGTATTGGGGGCGAACGACGGTCTCGTTTCTACCGCCGGGCTGGTAGTCGGCGTCGCCGGCGCCACGTCGAGCGCATCAGCCATGTTCACCGCCGGCTTGGCGGGGCTGGTGGCCGGTTCACTCTCGATGGCCGGCGGCGAATATGTGTCCGTCAGCAGCCAGCGGGACGCGGAACAGGCCGCGCTCGAAATCGAGCAGGAGAAGCTCGAAACCCGCCCCAGGCAGGAACTCGAGGAACTCGCGAAAGGCTACGAGGAACGCGGAATCCCGCCCGAGCTGGCGCTGGAAGTCGCCAGCGAGTTAATGAAAACCGACGCGCTCCGCGCCCACGCCGAGATCGAACTCAAGATCGATCCGGACGAACTCACCAAACCATGGCACGCGGCCGCGGCCTCGTTTCTTGCCTTCGCGATCGGCGCGGCCATTCCGACGCTGGCGATCCTGACCCCCTTGGACGATCTGCGCGTCGTCGTCTGCGTGGTGGCAGTGCTGATCGGACTCACCCTGACCGGCCTGTCCAGCGCACGCCTCGGCAACGCCTCGATCCGCCCGGCGATCATCCGCAACGTAGCGGTCGGAGCGCTGACGATGTCATTGACCTGGATCGTCGGCCGCCTGACGGGCGGCCTCGTTTCGTAGGCTTGGACTACTCCAGGTAGTCCTTCAGTTTCTTGGCGCGGCTGGGGTGGCGCAGTTTGCGCAGCGCCTTGGCCTCGATCTGGCGAATCCGCTCGCGGGTGACGCCGAACTGCTTCCCGACCTCTTCCAGGGTCCGGATGCGGCCATCCTCCAGCCCGAAACGGAGGATAAGCACATCCTTCTCCCGCTCCGAGAGTGAGCTCAGCACATCCTCCATCTGCTCCTTGAGCATCTGGCGGGAGGCGGCATCGGAGGGAGCCGGCGCCTTGTGATCCTCGATGAAATCGCCGAGGTTGCTGTCTTCCTCTTCGCCGATCGGCATTTCCAGCGAAACCGGCTCCTGCGAAATCTTGATGATCTCGCGCACCCGTTCCGGGGTGATCTCCAGCGCCTTGGCGATCTCTTCGGTGGTCGGCTCACGACCGAGTTCCTGCTGCAGCCGCCGGGAGGTGCGGATCAGCCGGTTGATCGTCTCGACCATGTGAACCGGGATCCGGATCGTCCGGGCCTGATCGGCGATGGCGCGGGTGATCGCCTGCCGAATCCACCAGGTGGCGTAGGTGCTGAACTTGAATCCCTTGTGATGCTGGAACTTTTCGACCGCACGGATCAGCCCCAGGTTACCCTCCTGGATCAGATCGAGCATCGTCATGCCCCGCCCGACGTACCCCTTCGCTTCGGAGACAACGAGGCGCAGATTGGCTTCGGTCAGCGCCACCTTGGCGCGCGTGCCCGATTCCATCTGCTCTTTCCATCGACGCGCCAGCCGGTCATCCTGTTCGAGCAACGCCGCTTCGATGGCGGCATCATCGGGCCAATCATCGGTGTCGCGAATCAACGTCTGGATCGGGGCCGGCAGCAAATCCCACTCCGCGTTCCGCCGCCGGACCGATTCCTCGATCTCCTCGGTGGTAACGCCGCGAGCGCTCGCCGCCGCGGCGATGGCGCTTTTGTCGATATCCCGCATCGGGATCAGCGCGCGGATGACCTGGGGTTTCGGCGCGGGCAGATCGCCGGCGTTCGCCGCCTGGTAAAGGGCAAGCACCAGCGGCCAACCGTCGCGGAAGTCACGGTAAATGCGGCGGGCGATCGCGAGCGCGTCCGGCTCGCCTCCGAGTTCCTCGCGGCACTTCTGCTCGCATTCGGCCAGGTACTGACCACGCTCGATCGCCGATGAAAGCTCGATCTCGCGGGCGGTCGTCAGCAGCGGCACCCGGCCGA
The DNA here is from genome assembly GCA_020849415.1 of Thermomicrobiales bacterium. GTDB lineage: Bacteria > Chloroflexota > Chloroflexia > Thermomicrobiales > UBA6265 > JADLGF01. Next base: position 1,580 of record JADLGF010000235.1, on the reverse strand, counting down.
TCTCGCGCAGGTACATCCGCACCGGATCGTCGAGGCTGATCGCACCGATGTCGTAATTGATGCTGGTCGAATCGATGACCGCCGGTTCATCCGCGTCGTCGAGATCGAGGTCATCCTCGTCGGCAACGTCGATCGCTGACTCATTTAGCACGACCGTGCTCAGCTCGGCGAGGCGGTGACTCAACGGCCCGAGATCGTTCTCATCACCCCCGCCGATAGCGTCGATCAGCGCGTCGAAGGTGACGGCGCCGTCACCCAGCGACGCACCGCTGTCGCCCGATCGGGAGGCCGCGAGATCGTCGCCGGCTTCGTTCTCGACAAAGGTGTCCTCGGCCGCAGCGATCCCATCCTCCCCTTCCACGGGCGGGTTTTCATCTCGATCGGGCGTGATGCGGGATCGGGGCACGGACTACAGCTCCAGGATGCGCGCGGCCGGGACTCCACCGGGGTGGAACGGATCGGACGCCCGCTGTGATGCGGCGGGGACGGGTCCATGTGGACGACACCAACCAGGGACGCTCGATCGGTCCCCCGCTCCGAGGCTGGTGCGATGGTGAAACCTACTATGCAGACGGAAGTGGCGCAACTGCCAATTCCGGTTACTCGCCAGGCAGAAGCTCGTTGAGCAACAGGTCTTCGTAGCGCTCCCGGCGGCGGATCAGGGTCGCCTGTCCGCCCCGAACGAGCACGACCGCCGGGCGTGGCGCCTGGTTGTAATTGCTGGCCATCGCCAGGCAATAGGCGCCGGCGCCAGGTAGCGCCAGCAGGTCACCCGCCGCCAGTTTCGGCAGCTCGATGTCCTTGATCAGCAGATCGCCCGATTCGCAGTAGCGCCCGGAAATCGTCACCAGCTTCCGATCACCCTCGTTCGCGCGATTCGCAAGCTCGGCCGTGTAGCGGGCTTCGTAAAGCGCCGGCCGGATGTTGTCGGCCATGCCGCCATCGACCGAGACGTAGGTACGAATCCCGGCGATCTCCTTGCGCGAACCGATTTCGTAGAGCGCCACACCGGCCGGTCCGACCAGCGACCTCCCCGGCTCCACGACCAGGTGCGGCAGGGGCAGCCCGTGCCTGGCGCAGCCACGCAGCATCGCCCGGGCGACCGCCACCGCCCATCCGTTGATGTCAGGCTCCTGCGTCGCTTCGGTGTAGGCGATACCGAAACCGCCGCCGGGCGAGAAGACCGCCGGCATCACTCCAAGCTTCGCCTTCATGTCTCCCGCGAAGTCGAGCGCCTTGTCGATCGCCTGCTCGTAGCCATCCCAATTGAGCAACTGCGAGCCAATGTGCATGTGGTAGCCGTGAAGATCGAGGTGGGGCGATCCGCTGGCAAATCGCACCGCCCGTTCCGCCGAACCGTCCCAGACCGGAAAACCGAACTTGGAATCGTTGACGCCGGTCGCGATCTTCGAATGAGTGTGAACATCGATACCGGGATTGATCCGCAGCAGCGCCGGCGCGGATTCCCCGCGCGCGGCAGCGATCGCTGCCAGCAGCTCGAGTTCGTGATCGTTGTCGACCGCGATGTGGCCGACGCCTGCCTCCAACGCTTCGATCAGCTCGTGCCGGCTCTTGTTGTT
>JADLGF010000234.1 GCA_020849415.1 Thermomicrobiales bacterium | reverse complement strand
CGACTCCGCCGCGAAACCGGCCAGGAGCCGGCGCCGGAGAAGCCGCGCCAGCGGCGGCCGGATTTCTAGCGTGCGGCGGCGCTGGCGCATCTGGCGGGGCAATCCGGCCGCCAATGTTCGCCTGGCGCAGGCCGCCACGTTCGGCGCCGCCCTCTTCGGCGCCATCGGCCGGGGCGATTCGTCACTCTTGAATACGTTGGCGCTGATCGGCGTAGCCGCGACCGGTTGGTTCGAGGCGCGCTACGCCGACGCCGTCGGCGATTTTCTGCCGCAGGCGGTGAAGCGCGGGGCGCTCGCGCGGCTGGCGGCCGGCGCCGCGTTGCTGCTGGCGGGGTGGTGGGTGCCGGGATTGCTCGGCGACCCTCGTTCCGGATGGATGGACGCGCTGTGCGCCGGCGCTCTTTTCGCCGGAGCGGCACTGATGCTCGGCGGCATCGCGCGGCTCGTGATGACCGTGGGGATGCGGTACGCCGGCCGCAAGCTGCAGGAACGGCTCGACGACGACTTCTGAGCCGCTCGGCCGTCGAAATCGACCCGGATGGCGGCTTCTCCGGACGTTCGTACGCAGTTGTGCGCAAGCGCAACGGGCTGGCCGCATGTAACCATAAGCGCAGGTGTACGTACGATTCTGGTTCCGCTACACTCGGAATCAGTCGCGATCGGAATCGTGGCGCCGGGCAATCGGAAGGGCCTCCGAACGGAAAATGGCGTGGTTCCAAACGGATACATCAGTTGACACTGTCGTACCCCTTTGGTATCGTCGCCTCTAATTCCGGCAAGGGGGCGTCGCTGATATGGCCCGGTGGTCATGCCAAGATCAACCCAATGCGCCAGAACCGACCTGGACAGACCACTTTGTGTCGATCGAATCGTCGAGGTCTGGGTCGAATGGACCAGAACTGGTCACTGGTAAATACGCGTGGCAACAACGGCTAGGTTGGCACGCAAAACGGGGGACGAGCGGCGCACGGGCGCCGCACGGGTTTATTGGATGGAGAGTGGCAACGGCGCCGCACACCGTTCTGCTTGGAAGCCGCTCAGGTTTCCTCAACCCGACATCTACCTGACGGCTGAGTGGCTCTCGGCCGGACTGGAACGGAGGGAAGGGACTTGGCTGGACGACAGCTACCGTGGCGCAAGAGCGTCATTCTCGCGGTCGTAATACTCTTCAGTATTTCACTGTTGGCTCCGCTGGCTACACTCGCCGACACGAACCTCGTGATCGGCGGTACCGCACGCATCGCCTATTCCAATGGCGAGGATGTGCGTCTCCGTGCTTCTGCTGGTTCTAACGCAGAAGTAGTGGCAATGGTTCCGGAGGGCGGCATTCTGACCGTTCTGGACGGGCCGATTCAACTCGAGGATGGCACCTACTGGTATCAACTCCAGTGGGGCGAACTCACCGGGTACGTGATCTCCGATTTCCTGGCGCTCGATATGGGTGAAGCCGCGCCGGCCGAAGAGGTCGTGCAGGGTCCGGCGGCGAATGTCGTCGGGTTCGCCTGGGTGCTCAACACCAACGGTGAAGGTGTCCGTTGCCGCGTCGCTCCTGATGCCGCTTCAGCCCTGATCACCGTTGTTCCTGAAGGCTCCGAAGTGAGCCTGATCGGCTGGGCCGAGGGCGAATGGCAGCCGGTGCTCTGCGCCGACGTTCCGGGTTACGTTCACATCGCCTTCGTTTCGTACGATGGTTCGCTGCCGCCCGGTAACTCCTGGTGGGGCGCTCCGGTCGTTGAGGAAGAGGCTCCCGTCGAGGAACCGGCCACCGAAGAACCGGTCGTGGAAACTCCGGTCGACGAGCCGGTGACCGAAGAACCGGCTCCGACCGAAGAAACCCCGGCGGAAGAACCCGCCACCGAGGAACCGGCGACTGAAGAGCCGGCGACCGAGGAACCCGCCCCGACTGAAGAGACTCCCGCCGAAGAGTCGGGCGACGATTCCACCCCGGTGTCGGAGGAAACCGAAACTCCTGACGCCGATGAGGATGAAGACGAAGTCACCCTTCCGGTCGACGAGGAAACCAGCACCCCAGAGGCCGAAGAGGAACTCCCGGTCGAGCTCGATCCGAGCGACACGGTGGTCGGTTTCGGCATCATCACCGGCACCAATGGCGACGGCATCCGCTGCCGCATCGATGACAGCTATGAAGCCGCCGTGATCACCGTTCTGCCGGAAGGCGTGACGGTCGAGATCCGCGGCGCGACCGCCGAAGAAAACTGGACCCCGGTCTTCTGCGCCGGCAAGAAGGGCTACGTCGTTTCGACCTACGTCGTCGAATCGGCCAAGCCGGGCACCGAAGCCGGTGGCGATTCCGCCGAGGGCGTCGGTGACGACGAATTCCAGCTCGCGGCTGAATCAGGCAAGATCCAGGTCACCGGCACCGGTGGCGGGCTGAACTGCCGCACCAAGGCCGGTTATGACGGCGCGGTGATCACGGTTGTTTCCGATGGCGCCACATTGACCGTGCGCGGCTCGAAGAGCGGCGAATGGCTGCCGGTCGTTTGCGCCAACCGCAACGGCTACGTCTTCGCCTCGTACACCAAATCGACCGGCACCAGCACCAGCGGTACGGCCGGACCTTCGTCCGGCACCTCCGGCACCGGATCGGTGACGGGCACCGCCAAGGTGAGCGCCAATGGCGACGGGCTCCGCTGCCGCCAGAACCCGAACTACGACGGCAAGATCATCACCACGCTGGCGGATCGCTCCACGGTCTCGCTCCGCGGTGACAAGAAGGGCGAATGGCAGCCGGTCTTCTGCGGCGGTCAGAAGGGCCACGTCTTCGCGCAGTACCTCAGCTACTCCAGCTCCAGCTCGAACGGCTCCGGCAGCGGCACCAGCAGCTCCGGCAAGTTCTCGGCCGGTTCTCTGGCGGTTGTGACCGGCACCGGTGGCTCAGGCGTGCGCATTCGCGCCGCCAAGAGCACCAACGCCGCGATCGTGACGGTGGTCGGCGAAGGGAAGACGGTGCAGGTCACCAGTGGCAGCACCTCGACCTGGATCGCGGTTTCCTACAATGGCAACACCGGCTTCATCTCGGCTGATTTCCTGAAGGCGACCAGCAACAGCGGCACCTCGGGCAATTCTGGTTCCGGCTCCGGCAGCAGCACCTCGTATCGCCTGGCGATCAGCGACAAGGCGGTCACGCTCGCCTCCGTGAACCTGCGTTACGGCTCCAGCACGACCAGCGGCGTCGCCGCGGTGGTGCCGACCGGCACGGTGGTCAAGATCACCGGTTCGCCTAAGAGCGGCTTCTACCCGGTCAACTGGGACGGCCTGAAGGGCTACGTCTACACCGATTACCTGCGCAAGACCGATGCACCGGTTTCGGTTCGCGGCGGCTCCGGTAACGGCACTACGAACCCCGATCCCGGCAGCGGATCGAACAACGGTGGCGGCAGCGGCTCGGCCAGCGGCCAGGCGATCGTGAACTTCGCGATGCAGTACGTCGGGTACCCGTACGTCTGGGCGACCCACGGACCGGGATCGTTCGACTGCTCCGGCTTCACCAGCTGGGTGATCCAGAACGTGCTCGGCATCAGCATCGGCTACTCGGTGGCGCCGCAGTTCAACTTCGGGGTTGGCGTGACGCGCGGGAATCTCGCACCGGGTGACATCGTCTTCTTCGAGAACACCTACACCTTCGGCCTGTCGCACGTCGGCATCTACATCGGCAACAACCAGTTCGTCCACGCCGAGAACCCGAGCACCGGCGTTCGCGTGAGCGACCTGAACTCGACCTATTACTCGACGCGGTTCTACGGCGCGCGTCGACTCGCCTAAACCAGATCACACCGATCAACGGGAAGGGCAGAACCGGCCGGTGGAGCAATCCACCGGCCGGTTCGTCGTTTGCGGAGCGAACGTGGTTCCGGGTTCCCGGTTCCGCGTTCCGCGTGAACTCGATTGAGCCTGGAAGGGTGGGAGGTTTGTTCCGAGGGTTCAAAACCCTCGGCTAAGTCAGCCGAACGTGCCTTCGGCACTTGGCGTGGGTATCAACCAACCCAACCCCGCAGGGGTTTGCGTCTGATTTAGCCCATGGATTTATCCATGGGGGATCCGCGTCGCACACTTCCCCCGAACCCCGAACCCCGAACCCCGAACCCCGAACCCGCCCGCTACGCGCGGCGGGCCGATACCATCGCCCAGGTGGTGGCGAGGGTTTGGCGGATGCGGAGGTCGGGTTCGGAGAGGTTCGAGAGGTCGGCGGCGAGGTCATCGCCGGGCCACTGCTCGAGCACGGTCCAGCCGAGGTGATCAAGCAGGCGCTCCAGATCCCACGGGGTGACGTAGTTCATGCCAAGGCTCGTATCGAGGAATCGACGCCACGCGCTGCCGTAGATCGGCGAGGTGGCGCCGGGGATCCCCGTGTAGATGCGGCCGCCCGGTGCGAGCGCTGATTCGAAGCGCTGTAGGGCGCGGCTGAGATCGGGCACGAACTGCAGCGTCATACGCGCGTGGATCGCCTGGAAGCGCTCTCCGCGCTTCAGGGCGTCCGAGAGGTCACCGACGCGCCAATCGACGCTCAGGGCGCGTTTTTGCGCGTGTGCGCGGGCGCGTTCGATCATGGCGGGGGAGACATCGGCCGCCACGACCTCGATTCCTCGCTCGGCGAAGGCCAAGGCGAACTGACCGCTGCCGCAGCCGGCGTCGTAAACGCGATCGCTCGGCTTCAGCTGGAGCCGATCGATGATGCGTTCCAGGTCGACGGCGCGATCGGGCGCGACGGCATTCTCCTCCGACATCGAGTCCCACCAGTCGGAGCGCTCATCCCAGTTGTTGCGGACCCGTTCGAGCCAGCGTTCGCGGTCAGCGGCGTGTGCGGTCATGATTCGCTCCTTCGCGGTTTGAGAGTGGGCTGGAACGCGCGGATGCCCGCAACTGACGGGTCAGCGGCGGGCATCCGGAATCGGGGTTGGGAGGACGGCTAGTCGCCGCCTCCGCCACCGCCGCCCTTGATGCCGCCTTCGGCCAGATCGGCCGGATCGAGCAGGCGATCGAGTTCGGCCGGGGTGAGCTCGGTCAGGTCGGCGGCGACGTCCTTCACGCGGCGTTTCTCCGCGTAGGCCGTCTTGGCGATCTTAGCCCCAAGCTCGTAGCCGATGATCGGGTTGAGCGCGGTCACCATGATCGGATTCTTCTCGACCAGATCGGCGATGTGCTCCCGGTTGACGGTGAAGCCGGCCACCGCCTTGTCGGCAAGGACGCGACTCATGCTGGCGAGAATTTCGATCGATTCGAGCAAGTTGTGCGCGATCACCGGCAGCATGACGTTGAGTTCGAAATTGCCGTGCTGGGCGCCGATGGTAATGGTGGCGTCGTTGCCGATCACCTGGGCGCAGACCATCATGGTCGCCTCGGCGATGACCGGGTTGATCTTGCCCGGCATGATCGAGGAGCCGGGTTGCAGCGCCGGCAGCACGATTTCGGCCAGACCGGCCTGCGGGCCGCTGTTCATCCAGCGCAGATCGTTGGCGATCTTGAGCAGACCGATGGCGTACGCCTTCAACTGGCCGCTGATTTCGGCGGCGGTATCCTGGGTTGCCAGGCCGACGAAGTGGTTGCCGGTCTTTTCGAACGGCTGACCGGTGAGCTTGCCAAGTTGAGCCGCGACCTTCGCGCCGAACTCCGGATGGGCGTTGATGCCGGTGCCGACGGCGGTGCCGCCGATCGCCAGCTTGGCGAGGCGGGGGAGCGACGATTCGATCCGGGCGCGGGCTTCGGCCACCTGGAAGGCCCAGGCGCCGACTTCCTGCCCGAGTCGGACCGGCGTGGCGTCCATCAGGTGCGTGCGGCCGGTCTTGACGACGTCGTGCGTGTCGGCGGCGCGGCGCTCGAGGGTTTCCTGCAGGTGCGCCATCGCCGGCAGCAGCAGTTCCGCGATTTCGAGGTAGGCGGCGACGTGAATCGCCGAAGGGATGACGTCATTGCTCGACTGGCACATGTTGACGTCATCGTTCGGGTGCACCGGCCGGCCGCCGCCGGCGATCTGGGCGGCGCGACTGGCGATGACCTCGTTGGCGTTCATGTTGGTCGAGGTGCCGGAGCCGGTTTGGAAAAGATCGATCGGGAAGTGCTCGTCCCAATCACCGGCGGCGACCTCGGCCGCGGCGGCCTGGATCAGATTCGCCTTCTCGGCGCTGAGCAGGCCGAGTTCGAGATTCGCGGCGGCGCAAGCCTGTTTCATCAGGCCGAGCGCGCGCAGGAACGATCGGGAAAAGCGGAGATTGCTGATCGGGAAGTTCTCGACCGCGCGAGCGGTGGTGGCGCCGTACATCGCCTTGGCGGGCACGGCCATTTCGCCCATGCTGTCGCGCTCGATGCGCGTTTCTCCCGTAGTTTCCGACATTTGCTGATTCCTCCGGTCAATGGCATTTCATCGCCGGGAATTGTACCGTCCGATTGTGACCGACGGCTGGTCCACCCGGAGGTCGTGAACGGACACTACGTACAGTTGACCGTACTAAGCATGGTGTACGAGCGTGGAGGCATGAATCTATACGGCGGAAGTGATCGCGGGCATTCGTTCCGGGACAGGAATGAACGTTCAATTGACGTTTTCCAAATTGTCACGTAGCATCCAGCACGTAGTGCGTGCAGGTGGGTTCATCCCGGCGTCGCTGTGGCGGCGCGGCGCATCGGTCCGGCCTCGGCTTTGACCGCTGTGATTGAACTTACTGCGCGATTCGGGCAGGCAGGGATTCGGGGAGCCGACAAGCGGATGATGCGTAGTTGCCGGACGTGCCGATGGTTTCGGCCCAATCCTGATGAGCGCGCCGGTCGCTGCGTTAACCCAGACATCGAGGCTGAACTCGGCCTGCAACTGGCGGTGCGGGCGAAGGAATTGCACTGCCGGCGCGGCTGGAACGACGATCACTGGTCCGCGGCTCCGGACGACATCGTGCTCGAGGTGCGATTCAAATCACCGGGGCAGAACGGTGACGATTCAGGCCGGACGTCGGTCGCTTCGGAACGGACGATCGAACTCCGCTCGGTCGAATCGATCGTCAGCGCCTGGGATTGCCCGGTCGAGGCCGGCACGAACCCGGATGCTCCCCGACCATAACCAGAGCGCAGCCGCGAAACGTTGTCACCGATCCATTGGGTTCAAAACCCAATGCTGAGGACGGAAGCGGCTCCGCCGCTGGGTTGGTTTGTATCGAACCAACAGCGCCGGAGGCGCTTCCGTCTTCAGCCTGTAGCTTCGAGCTACAGGTTTTCGTTTACCCCATCTGGCTAGTGCGGAGCGGCTCGATGACGACGATCTTGCGTTCGTCGCCCGGTTGCGCCCACGGGTATTTGTCCTGGCCGAGGTATTTCTTCGCCATCTCGTCGATGTACGCGCCGGTCGGATCGTCCTCGATGCGCACTACCGTGCCGCGCACTTCGAGGTAGCGGTACGGATTCTGCGGATCGACGATCGAAACCGCGACGCGACCATCACGCGAGAGGTTGCGGAATTTCTGGCGGGCCTTGGTGATGCTGAAGCGAAGGTGCTCGCCGTCCCACCCGAACCAGACCGGGGTTACCTGCGGTTCGCCGCTCGGGCCGAGCGAGGCGACGTTCATGAGCGCGGTGGATTCGAGCAGATCCTTGTGCGTGTCTGGAATGCCTGACAACGTCGGTTTCCTCCCTGAAGAACCCAATGGTTCCAGTTTGATAGTTTTGAGATTCTAGCCCGAATCGGGCGCTGCGGCAATCACCGGTTGATTCCGGTATGCTCTTCGAACGGGCAATGAATCGAGGCGATGATCCCGGGGGGTGAGCACTTGACTGGTGACGGCACGTACGCAATTCCGCACGCCGATCTTGTCGATCGCGATATCGCCTGTCTGGCGGCGGATCAGGCGCGCGGCGCCATCTCGGCGCGTGAGCTGACGCAGGCGTACATCGATCGGATCGAAGCGACGAATACCGCCGGTCCCGGCCTGCGAGCGGTCAACGACATCAATCCGGACGCGTTCGCCATCGCCGACCGTCTCGATGCCGAGCGGCGGGCGGGGCAGATGCGGGGCCCGCTGCACGGGATGCCGATCCTGATCAAGGAGAACATCGACACCGCCGATGCAATGCCCACCACGGCCGGTTCGCTGGCGCTGCTCGGACTTTCGACGCCGCAGGACGCCGGGGTGGTCGCCAAACTGCGCGCCGCCGGGGCGATCGTGCTCGGCAAGACGAACCTGACGGAGTTCGCGAATTTTCGTTCGACTCGTTCGTCGAGCGGCTGGAGCGG
>JADLGF010000233.1 GCA_020849415.1 Thermomicrobiales bacterium | reverse complement strand
TGATGGCGCTGGGGCAGGGGAGCGTGGCCCTGGCCACGGGGGTAACTCTCTTCGCGGTGGTGTTGCTCGTTGGTCAGCAGTTCCTGGTCGACGGGCCGTACACGGTGGTCGATATCAACGCCGCCACGTTGCGGCAGCTGGCGGCCAGCGAACAGTGGCAGGGCCGGATCAATTCCACGACCCGCGTGCTCGAATTCGGGGGCGGTTTGTTCGGCACCGTGGCCGGTGGCCTGATCGCCGAATCGTTCGGCCTGCGGCCGGTGCTCGTGCTTTCGGCGGTAGCGATCGCGTTGACGGGGCTGATCGTCAGCCAATTGACGGAACCCACGTAGTTCGGGGTTCGGGGTTCGGAGTTCGGGTGCAATGTGGAAATGGGGTGGCGCGTCACGACGCGCCACCCCGTTTCCGCTGGGAGAGTGGAGTTGTCTGGTCAGGCTTCCGGGCGGATGTTGCGGCCGAAGCGGAAGACGTTGGTCGGGTCCCACTCCTTCTTCACCCGTTGCAGCCAGGCGTAGATGCCGGGCGTGAATGAGGTGCGCGTCAGGTCGGTGGGATCGTCACTCTTCATCACGAAATTGAGGAAGGTGTAGCCGGTGCGCACCGGCGCCAGCGCCTTGGCGACCGCCGTGTGCGCGGCTTCGATGGCGGGCACGATTTCCGGCGCGAAGGGCACCGCCAGCGCGAGCATGATCCACGGGGCATCGTGGCGGTTGGCGGCGCTGTCGGTCAGGCTTGCCTTGCGGGCCGCGCCGTCGATGTGGCGGAACTCGAGCATGAGCACCGGGAAGTCTTTGCCCTCGCCGGCCAATTCGAGCACCGCGTCGATCGTCTCCGGACGGATATCGCTCAGCAGGTGCGAGGTGGAGAGCTCCGGCATCGGATCGACCGGATCGGAGCTGACCAGATCGATGGCGTTGAACGGGTAGCAGCCGAAGGTATCCATAATCACCGGCGCGAGCTGGCGCATCGGCTCGATCAGGAACTCCCCGCCGGTGACTGGACCGACCGCCCGAATGGTGATGAAGGCACGGCCACGGATCGGTTCCGGCACCATCGGCAGCGGCGGCATGCGCAGGATAGCGATGCTGGAGGTGACCGATTCCGGCAGCGTTTGCACCCACTCGGTGTAGGCGCGGAAGACAGCCGGCGCATCGGCGAGGTCGTACATCACGGCGCCGCCGAAGAACGACTCGAGTTCGATCAGGCCGAATTCGATCGCGGTGACGATGCCGAAGTTGCCGCCACCACCGCGAACCGCCCAGAAGAGATCGGGGTGCGATTCACCGTTGACGTGGATCAGTTCGCCGGCGGCGGTGACCAGATCGAACGCGATCACCTTGTCGGCCGCGAAGCCGTGCCGGCGGGAAAACCAGCCGGTGCCGCCGCCGAGGGTGTACCCGACGATGCCGACATCGGTGGTGGAGCCGCAGAGTCCGGCCAAGCGGTGCTTGTGCAAATCCTCGATGATGTGGGCCCATTTCACGCCGGCCTCGACGCGGGCGGTGCGAGTTTCCGGATCGATCGCGTATCCGAGCATGCGGCTCGTGTTGATCAGCAGCCCGCCTTCGATCGGCGCGACCGCGCCGTGGCCGGTGGCCTGGACCGCGACCGGCAGGTCGTGCTCACGGGCGTAGCGCACCGCTTCGACGACATCCTGCGCCGTTTCCGCAAGCACGATCAGCGCCGGATTGTGAACGGTGTTCGCGACCCACGCGGCGGATGCCGATGCGAAATCGGCGTGACCGGGCGTGAGCACGGAACCGCGCAGGCGCTCCTGCAAACGGGCAATGGCGATGTCGACCGTGGAAAAGGTGAAATCGATCGTCTGCGCAGACGAAGTGTCCGGGGTCATCGTTGACTCCTGTTGGTTGTACCGTGACGCCGCACCATCGAGACGCCGGCGCACAGATTAGCAGTCATGAGGATCGAATTACAAGTAGCAATTAAAGGTGATCAGTATGAAGTCCCATAGTACCGTGCCTGGGACCGCCGTTCCGAAGCAGGCCACAGTCCATGCAGGGATCAGGCCAGGAGTTCAGGGAAGTCGGTTTCGAGCAGGTGGCGGAGGGCGGTGACGTGGGATTGGTCGCCGGCGCGGTACGGGGCGCGGACGGCCAACGGCATCTCGGGCAACAGGAAGGCGGCGGTGGCGATCTTGCCGAGAGCCGGTGAGGCAGAGACGCCGGACCAGTGGGCGCGCCAGGCGGCGAAAAAGGCATCGACCCGGACCCGTTTGGCGGCGGCTGCCTCCCAGTCGCCGTTCTCGCAGTCGCGCCACAGGGCAGTCGCGAAGTTCGGGGCGAGATTGGCGATGAAACTGTAGAAGCCCAGCGCACCGAACAGGGCGCCGGGGACGATCTGGGTGTCGACGACGAAGTGATGAAGACCGGGGGTCGCCCCCACGATGTCGATCAACGATCCGACATTGCCGCCAGTGTGCTTGCTGCCGCGCAGATTCGGCGTCACCTCGAGAATCTTGCGGTAGTCACTGCCGGTCAGGAACCGGCCGCACGTAGCGATGTTGTAGTGGATCACGTCGACGTCGGGCAGCGCGGCCTGGATCGCGGCGAAGAAATCGAGCATCTCAGCATCGTTGAGCGGTACCCAGCCGGGTAGCGCGATCTGCACCCGGGGAATGCCGCGTTCGCGCGCGTAGCGCGCCCGCTCGATCACCCCCTCGGTGTGATGCCAGGTGCAGCCGATCTGGGCCGGCAGCCGGTTGGCGCTGGTGGCATCGGCGAAGGCATCGACCAGCGCCTTGAAATCGTCGAGTTCAAGCACGTGCATTTCGCCGTCGGTGCCGGTGGTATAGGCGCCGTTCAATCCGGCCGCGGCGTAGCGATCGACGAGTGCGCGCACCACGCCGGCGTCGACGCGGCCATCGGCGGTCCAGGGCGTCGGAATCGCCGCCCAAACCCCGCGCAACCAATCGAGCGACATGACGGCTCCTCCCGGATTGACGCTAGTAGTGGGCGAGGCCGCCGGAGATATCGTACGTGGCGCCGTTCGAGAAGCTGACCTCGTCCGAGCAGAGCCAGGCAGTCAATGCAGCGACCTCCTCCACCCGGCCGGCGCGACCCATCGGCACGCGTCCGACGATGTAGTCCCAATGGGCGGGTGAGACCTGTTTCGAGATCTCGGTCTCGATCGCGGCCGGGGCGATGCAGTTGATCAGCACCCCTTTGGTCATGACATCCTTGGCGATCGATTTGGTCAAACCGATCACGCCCGACTTCGCTGATGAGTACGAGACGGCGTTTTGATTACCGATTTTCCCGGCGACCGAGGCGATGTTTACGATCCGGCCGTATTCGCGCTCGACCATGCCCGGCAGGGCCGCCTTGCAGCCGAGAAAGGTGCCGGTGAGATCGATGCCGATCACCCGGTGCCACTCTTCAAGCGGAGTCTCCCAGCTCACAATCGTCTTACCCGCGATGCCGGCGTTGTTGACCAGAATGTCGAGCTGACCACCGAACGATTCGGCGTGCGCGACCGCCGCCGCCCAATCCGATTCGCTGGTGACATCGAGCCCGATGAAGGATGCGTTCGGGCCTAGTTCGCTGGCCAGCGCCTCGCCGGCCGGGGCATCGATATCCCCGATGACCGCTTTCGCGCCTTCGGCGAGGAGCCGCTCGATGATCGCCCGTCCGATGCCGCGCGCTCCGCCAGAAACGAGCGCGGTTCGTCCTGTGAGGTTGTACATATCGCGTCGTTCGCTCCTGCTTGCTCAATTCCGTGGCGGCATCTTCGCACAGCGCCTGCTTCCGTGCCGGTTGACCGCGAGCGTGGTGTACCGGACGATTCCGGGAACAAGAAACCACCTTACTGGAGAACGGAGGACGCCATGCGCATTACCCAGGTGCTCGTCGATCGGGTTCGGAAGGATGAATCGAAGCCGAAATCGTGGCTGTCGGAGTCGCTGGTGGCGAATCCGATGTCGATCTACCCGGAGTACAAGGCGAAACGTTCCTCCTGGAACGCGAAGTGGGGGAACGATCTGCTAGTGCGGGTTGTGACCGACGACGGCATCGAGGGGATCGGCGGTTCGGTGCCGGCCGGCGCCCGGATCATCATCGAAGAACATTTCCGCGATCTGCTGACCGGTCAGGACCCGATCGACAGCGAAAAACTCTGGGATCAGATGTTCCGTTCGTCGCTGCCATACGGCCGCAAGGGCCTGGCGATCATGGCGATCAGCGCCATCGATAACGCCCTTTGGGACATCAAGGGGAAGGCGCTCGGCCAGCCGCTCTACCGCCTGTTGGGCGGGAAGACGAAGGACTCGATGCCGGTTTACTCGACCGGGAATGATGTCGCCTTCTACCACAAGCTCGGTTTCACCGGTTTCAAGCTGGCAATGCCGCACGGACCGGTCGACGGCTGGGCCGGCATGAAGGCGAACCTCGCATTGATCGAGAAAACGCGCGAGATCGTCGGGCCGGACAGCGAGATCATGCTCGATTGCTACATGGCCTGGAATGTCGATTACACGTTGCGCATGGCGCGCGCCTGCGAGCCGTACCGGGTGCGCTGGATCGAGGAGAGCCTGCCGCCGGACGACATCGAGGGGTACGCCGAGATCACCGCGAAATCGCCGGTACCGATCGCGACCGGCGAGCATGAGTTCACCCGCTGGGGCCACAAGGAGTTGCTGGCGCGGCGCGCCTGTCACATCCTGCAACCCGATGTGATGTGGGTCGGCGGTGTTTCGGAAATGCTCAAGATCGGGGCGATGGCCTCGGCCTTCGGGATCGAGGTGATCCCGCATGGCGGCGGTCTGCACCCGTGGGCGCTGCACCTGATCCAGGCGCAGGTCGCGTTTCCGATGGTCGAGTGGGTGGTCGTCGGCAACGAGGGTGAGGAGAATCCGATTCGCCCGATCTTCGAGTACCTCGACGGCATGCAGGTGCCGGTCGACGGCCGGATCAGCGCGGGCGACGCTCCGGGCGCGGGAATCACGCTGCGCGACGGGTGGATCGAGGCGTAAGGCGTATGGCGTGAGGCTTAAGGCATCATGAGGAAATAACCCGGAACCCGGAACCCTGAACGCGGAACCGCGAGTCTAAACCCCCATCGCGGCGTGGCGCAGGAGGAAACCGCCGTCGACGATGATGGTTTGGCCGGTGATGTAGCTGGCGTCATTCGAGGCCAGGAAGGCGACGACGCTGGCGATCTCCTCGTTGCGGCCGAAGCGTCGGAGGATGGTGTACTGCGCGAAGGGGCTTTCCGCTTCCAGGCTGGCATCGACCACCGGGTTATCGCCCGAGGCGA
>JADLGF010000232.1 GCA_020849415.1 Thermomicrobiales bacterium | reverse complement strand
TCATCGCCGCGCCCGGCATCGATCCAGCGGTCTAGCGCGTTCGTGACGTAGTTGAAAGCGCCGCCTTCGAACCAGCGCGCCCAGGGGATGCCGTTCGAGCGATCGAGCGCCCGATCGTACCCGCGCGAGAACTCGAGACCAAGTTCCTTGACCGCCGCGTCCCAATACCCGCCGGGGTCCTGCTCGCTCCACGCCTGCAATTCGGGCAGCGACGCCATCCCCCGGTGCTCGATGAATCGCTTCAACCGGCTCCGTTGCAGGTAGGCCGGCGACGGGGACCAGGCGACCCGATCATCCTGCGATTCGTTCAGCTCCGTGACCTGGTCCGGCATCGACTTCCCTTCCTCGAGTGAAATCCCGCGTGGGCGTTGTGTTTGGCACATCGAGCGTCATTGTTGCCGTGGAGCCAAACCGGGTCAAGATGCCCCCCGCCGTGTGCCACAATCGACGCAGCATCTGAAGGAAAGGAGGCGTCCGTGCCCAACTGGAAATTCTGGGAGCGCCACGAATCAGACGCCGGCCAGCCGCACCGGCGCACCGCCCCGGCCGGCGAAATCCCCCGGCCCGCCGCGAATCAACCCCAGGCGGTGTACGACCCGCAGCGCCTGAACGCCCTGCGCCGCCGGCGCGAGGCGCTGATCTTCGATGTCGAGCAGTCCGAGCTCGCCACCCGGCCCGACAACCCCTGGCTGGCCCGGATAGCGCTGCTCGATGAAACGCGTCGCACGGTCGAAGCCGAACTCGCCCTGGTCGAGCCGCTGCCGCTGCCGCCGCGCCCCGAGTTCGACAGCAAGCCCGTCCGCATCGACACCGTCCGTTGGGAGGATCCAGCCATCGTCGCCTTCCTCGTCGGCAACGAGCGGATCGAATTCGTCTCCGAACTCGATTGGGCCGAGCGGGGCGCGTACATCGCCCGCAACGAACTCGTCTTCGAATCGGGCGATCTCGATCGCCTTCTCCCGGGCGAACTGCCGATCGAGATGGTCGTCGAAACCCGGGAACGACTCGAGGAAGCGCTCTTCATCTTCGCCAGCGATCTCCGCCGCCGGGCCGAGCAGGACGAGCCGATGCCCCGCGACGTCACGCTCGATCTCATCATCCAGGTCTGTCCGGTCTGCGGCGATTGGCGCGCGTGGGGCGGCTACTGCCCGACCTGCACCGAACTCGATCAGCGCCGCGAACGCCTCCGGCGGGAGATCGAGCGCATCCGGAGTGACGCCAATGCCGAGCGCGAGGAGCGAGAAAAACTGGCCGACCGGCTGCCAGTGGCGTTGCGTCGCCTCGCCGACACCGATCAGGAGATCGCCCGGATCGAGGCCGCCCGCTAGCCGGACATTGACAGGATTCCCGCCGGTCACCATGCTTCGTCCAGCGCATTTCCCGCCAACACTCCGCCCCTGATTCAGGGAGACCGCCGGTGGATATCGAAGCGATTCTGGTCAGCAACGAAATGCTCGGGGTCGCCATGCTTACGATCCTGGCGATCTTCGCGCGTTTCAATCGCGCGTTCCTGCGCGACGTCTGGCGCGATCAGGACCGGTTCTGGCGGATCATCGCCCGGCTCGCCCTGGTTTCCGGGCTCGCCCTGATCGTCTGGGGTTCGGTGGCGGACAACTGGCGCAGCATCGCCGAGTACCCCTACCGGTACATCCAGATCTGGGAGTCGAAGCGGATCGAATACAATCCGCCCCCCGATTGGGCGCGTGATATCACCGTCACCCTGCTGATCGTTACCCTCGTCCTCACCGCCTGTCTCGTCGCTCGGCACGTCGGCGGGTACATCATGCAGGCGGTGCTGATCTTTCCCGCCCTCGCCGCCTGGATTCCCCTCTTCATCGTCCGTCAGCGGCTCGATTTCAATCTCGGTCTCGGCTTTGGCGGCAGCTGGAGTTCGCCGGTCGATGTGATCGGGTATCTTCTCTTCCTGGTGGCCGCCTGGGTGGTCGACAGCCTCGCGCTGTTCGCGACCTTCGTCATCCTGTTGATGCTGGTGGCGCTGCCGATCACCCTGCTTCTCGATATCACCCGCCTGCGGCGTCCGCGCGTCAAAGGTGAAGCGACCGGTTACTTTCAATCGATGTCAGACCGTTCCGCGCCCGGTTCACAACCCTAAGGAGTACGTTCGATGCAAACCACGACCGATCCTTTCCGCCTCGGCGAAACCACCCGCAGCTTCGGTGGACACTCGATGGTGAGCCGCTTGCGGCGAGTGATTGTCCGCCGTCCGGCGGTCGCCAAAACCGACCAGGATTGGCGCGTCTTCGGGTACAACGTGAGCATCGATCAGGAGGAGACCGAGCTCGAGCATGCCGCCTTCGTCGAGATGATCGAGGCGCACGGGGTCGAGGTGATCCAGGCCGGTCCCGATCCGTCCGGCGCGCTCGATGCCATTTTCCCGTTCGACCCGTCGATCATCACCAACGCCGGCGCCGTGTTGCTGCGACCGGGCAAGCGTCAGCGGCGCGATGAAGTCCGCTTCGCCGAAGCGACCTACTTTGATCTTGGCATCCCCATCCTCGGCCGGATCACCGAGCCGGGCTGTGTCGAAGGCGGCGACACGATGTGGATCGACGACGAAACACTCGCCGTCGGCCGCACCTACCGCACCAACGCCGAGGGTATCCGCCAGCTCGCCCAGATCCTCG
>JADLGF010000231.1 GCA_020849415.1 Thermomicrobiales bacterium | reverse complement strand
GTGCGCGACTGGAAGGCGCTGATCGGCGACCTCGAACTCCAGCCGAGCAAGGGCAAGGGGCAGAATTTCCTCTTCGATCGCAACATCGTGCGCCGCATCGTGCGTACCGCCGGCGTGCAGCCGGGCGACCGGGTGGTCGAGATCGGCCCCGGGCTCGGTATCCTCACCTGGGAACTGCTCGACGCCGGCGCGGACGTGACCGCGATCGAACTCGACTGGCGGCTCGCCAATCATCTGCGGACCTTCTTCGCCGGTGTCGATCGCTTCCGGTTGGTTGAGGGTGACGCGCTCGCCGTTGATCTCGATGGTGCGCTTCCGGATGGGGCGTATCACGTCGTCGCCAACCTTCCCTACTCGGTTGGCACGGCGGTGATTCAGCGCTTTCTCGAAGCGGAGCGCGCCCCCGAAACGATGACGGTGATGGTCCAGAAAGAGGTCGCCGAGCGCATCTGCTCGCTGCCGCCCGATATGAGCATCCTCTCGGTCGCGTCGCGGTTTCTCAGCGAGCCGTCGATCGCGTTCAGCGTCCCGCCCGGCGTGTTCATTCCGCCGCCCAGGGTCGATTCCGCTGTCCTGCGGCTGACTCGCCGGGACACGGAACTGCCGCGCTCCATGTGGCCGCTCTTCTTCCGCATCGTTCAGGCCGGGTTTCACCAGAAGCGGAAGAACCTCGCCAACAGTCTCTCGCACGCGCTCGACCGGCCGAAACCGGCGGTCGAGGGTTGGTTGCGTGACACGGAGATCGATCCCGGACGCCGGGCGGAAACGCTCTCCGTCGATGAGTGGGTCGCCTTGACCCGATCGTTCGCCGGAGCGTTCCCGGAATGAGACTCCGCTGCCTTTCGCCGGCCAAGATCAATCTCGGCCTGGAAATTCTGGGCAAACGCCCGGATGGTTACCACGAGATTCGCACGATTCTCCAGATGGTCGATCTGTGCGATGAGGTCAGTGTCGGCTTCTCGGACGAGATGCGCCTCGTTTGCTCCGATCCCGCGGTCGCCGGACCGGAGAACCTCGCCTGGCGAGCTGGAGAACGCTGGCGCGATGAACGCGACCCGGAACACCGATCCCTCGCCATCGATCTTGTCAAACGCATCCCCGCCGCCGCCGGGTTGGGTGGCGCCAGCTCGAACGGCGCCTCGGTACTGATCCTGGCGGAAGAACTCGCACGCACCGCGGGTGGCTCCGGACTGTTGTCGCCAGGCGAGCGGCTCGACCGCCTCGGACCGCTGGCGGCGGGACTCGGCTCCGACGTCCCGTTCTTCCTCGGCGAGCCTGCTGCCTTCGCCTCGGGTCGGGGCGAGCACCTCGAACCGGTGGCGCCGCTCTCGGACGAGTGGATCGTCCTGATCACGCCGGCCCTCACCATCACGGGCAAGACCGCGGTGATGTACGGGGCGCTCGATCCCGAACGTGACTTCACCGATGGCGCGACCGCCAGCAAAACCCGGCGCAAATTGACCGCCGGCGAGGTTCTGGAAGGCGCCGATCTTTTCAACGCCTTCGCGCGGCCGTTGTGCGCGCACTACCCGGACATGGAACGAATCGCCGAAATCGTGGGATTCTATGCCGATGGCCGCTACGGTCTATCCGGCGCCGGCCCGACATGGTACGCCCTGGTTGGCGATGAAGCCTCGGCCTCGAATCTGGCCGAAGCGATGCGAGCGGAACTGCCGGAGGCGCGTATAGTTACTGCCAGACCGTTAGCCGGTCCGATCGAGATTCACGAGTAACCGGATCGCCCGGCGGCGCGTTCAAGCTATGGGACTCATTTCACTGTGCACCCGCCTCGGGAGGGGCGACTGATTGGACGGATCGACGCTCAACAACCGGTTCGAGATCGTTCGCTCGATCGGACACGGCGGCGCCGCCATCGTTTATCTCGGACGTGACCTCCTGCTCAACCGTCAGGTGGCGATCAAGATCCTGCGCGCCCAGCACGCGGCCGATCCCGGCTACGTGGAGCGCTTTCGCCGCGAGGCCCAGGCAGCCGCTTCGTTCGCCCACCCGAACATCGTCGATATCTACGATGTCGGCGAATTCAACAACGCGCCCTACATCGTCATGGAGTACATCAAGGGCGACACCCTCGCCGAGATCATCGATTCGGAAGGGCCGTTCGATCCCGACGATGTCGCCGCCCTTGTCGAGCAGGTCGCGGCCGGGCTCGACTACGCCCACGCGCGCGGCATCATTCACCGCGATGTCAAACCGCACAACATCCTGGTCACGCGCGACGGGCTGGCGAAGATCGTTGACTTCGGCATCGCCCGCTCGACCGGCGAGAGCTCGCTGACCGACGCCGGACTCACCCTCGGCACCGCCCATTTCATCTCACCGGAACAGGCGAGCGGGCTCTCGGCCACGCCGGCTTCGGACGTCTACTCGCTCGGCGTGATGGCGTACGAAATGCTCGCCGGGGTGCTGCCGTTCGACGGCGAATCGGCGGTGGCCGTCGCCACCATGCACGTCAATCAACTGCCGACACCACCGGATGAGATCGATCCGGAGGTGCCGCCGGGGGCGGCCGATATCGTGCTGCGCGCGCTCGAAAAGGACCCGACCCGGCGCTTCCCGTCGGCCGGCTCCTTTGCCGAAGCGCTGACCAACTGGCGGACCAACGGCATTCCGCCCAAGGGGATGACCACCC
>JADLGF010000230.1 GCA_020849415.1 Thermomicrobiales bacterium | reverse complement strand
GTAGGAGAGGCGGATATAGCCCTCGCCGTGGCGGCCGAAGGCGGTGCCGGAGAGGGCGGCCACGCCGTGCTCGTCGAGCAGGCGCGTGGCGAAGGTCTTCGAGTCGAGGCCCGTGCCGGTGATGTTCGGGAAGGCGTAGAAAGCGCCGGCCGGCAGCCGGCAGCGCAGGCCCTTGATCGAGTTGAGGCCGTCCACGATGACCTGACGGCGCTGGCGGAACTCGTCGACCATGCGCTCGACCTCGGCCTGCGGCCCGGTCAGGGCCGCCACGCCCGCCGTCTGGGTGAAGTGCGCCGTGCAGGAGACGGAGTTGGTGACGAGGCGCGAGATCGCCGGCGCGATCGACTTCGGCATGACGCCGTAGCCCAGCCGCCAGCCGGTCATGGCGTAGGTCTTCGAGAAGCCGTCGAGGATGATCGTCCGCTCGGCCATGCCGGGCATGGTGGCGATCGAAACGTGCTCCCCTTCGAAGAGGATCTCGGCGTAGATCTCATCCGCCATGACGATCAGGTCGTGCTTCACCGCCAGTTCGGCGATGCGGGCGATTTCGTCGCGGTTGAGCACGCCGCCGGTCGGATTGCTCGGGCTGTTGATGATCAGCAGTTTGGTGCGCGGGGAAATCAACGCTTCGAGGCCATCGACATCGAGTGCGAAATCGTTCTCCTCGAGGATCGGCGCCGGCACGGCCGTGGCGCCGGTGAAATTGATCATCGATTCGTAGATCGGGAAGCCGGGGTTCGGGTAGATCGCCTCGTCGCCCGCTTCGAGCAGCGCCAGGATGACGAAGAACATGATCGGTTTGCCGCCGGGGGTGACGACGATGTTGTTGAGATCGAAACTGGTGCCCCGGGCGGTGTTCAGGTAGTTGGCGATCGCGGTCCGGAAATCGGGCTGACCCGCCGCCGGGCCGTAGTGGGTCCAGCCGTTGCGCAGCGCGTCGACCCCGGCCTCGATCACGTTCTGCGGCGTGTCGAAATCAGGCTCGCCGACCTCCAGGTGAATCACATCCTTCCCCTGCGCTTCGAGGGCGCGGGCGCGGACGAGGACTTCGAAGGCGGTTTCCGTGCCGAGTCGACTCATGCGCGTGGCGAGTTTCATTCCTGATCAGCTCCCCGGCCATCCGGCCATCGTTCCATTCCAGCAACCTTGAGCATACCGGAAACGGGACGAATCAGCGCCTCGCTTCACGGTCCGGGGCACGGCGGTTTGGGCGTTGCCTCTACTATTGCCCGAATTGCTGCCGTCAAGCGCGCTCCGGCCCCATTGCGCCGGGGTTCGATGGGAAGAGGATGCATCAAATGGGAGATTTCACCCGCCTCGAGGCGTGGATCGAACGGCGTCTGGCGCGCGCGAACACGCCCGGCCTCGCGCTGGTGGTTACCGATCGCCGTGAAACGCGCTACGTCGGCACGTTCGGACTGGCCGATCTTGCGGCGGAGACGCCGGTCAGCGAGCACCACGCGTTCGAAATCGGTTCGATCGGCAAGTCGTTCACCGCGATGACCCTCCTCATCCTCCAGGAGCGGGGACTGGTCGATCTCAAGGCGCCGGTGACCGACTTCCTCCCCTGGTTCGAAGCCGGTCCGCACACTGCCGAGATCACGCTGCATCACCTGCTCACCCATTCCTCCGGCATCATCGGCGGTTCCGATCTGGCGGCGGAGGGCCGGTACGAAGCCTGGACGCTGCGCGACCAGGCAGTCCTCGGCGCGCCCGGTGAGCATTTCCTCTACTCGAATCTCGGCTACAAGATCCTGGGTTACGTGATCGAGGAGATCACCGGCCAGGCGTACGGCAAGGTGGCGACCCGGGAGATCCTGGCGCCGCTCGGCATGACCGAATCGTTCACGCCGATCACCGACCGGCGGCGCCCGCGGCTGGCGATCGGGTACGAGGCAGCGCTGCGCGATCGTCCGGCCCGGGCCGAGCACGGTCGCGCGCCGGCTGCGTGGATCGAAACCGGTACCGCCGACGGCAGCATCGCCGGTCCGATCGGTGACATGGCCCGCTACACGCGCTTGCTCATGAACCGGGGCGCCGGGCTGATCAGCGACGAATCGTTCGCTTTGATGATTGCCGACCTCGCCACGCGCGACACGCACGAACCCGAATCGACCTACGGGTACGGGCTGATGACGTGGGACGAGAACGGCCGGCACCTGATCGGGCACGGCGGCGGCATGATCGGCTACTACGCGTCGCTGCAGATCGATCCGGAGGCTGACCTCGGCGTTTTCGCAATGGTGAACGGTACCGGAGCGGTCCACGAGATCGCGAACGTCGCGCTCAATTACCTCCGCGCGGTACTGGCTGGTGAGGAACCGGCGGCGCTGCCCGAGATCACGCCGGCCGCCTCGATCCCGGAAGCGTCCGAGTACGCCGGGGTCTATGAAGGCGACGGCGAGACCTGGGATTTCACCCACGAGAATGACCGGCTTTACCTCGAACGGCCGTACGGGCGCGCGGCGGTGGAGTCCGCCGGCCGGGGCACGTTCATCATTCTCGATCCGACCCTCGATCGGGCGGCACTGGCATTCGAGCGTAACGATGACAAGGCGATCGTGGCGCTCACCCACGGTGCGCGCTGGCTGGCGCGCGAGGGGAGCGAGCACCCGGCGGTCGAGCCGGCGCCGGCGCAGTGGCGTGCCTACACCGGTGAGTATCAGAACTACAACCCGTGGAGCCAGCGCTTCACCATCCTGATTCGCCGCGGCGCGCTCTGGTGTGATTTCGGGGACGGGAAGGCGCTGCCGATGACCGAGCTCGAACCCGGGTGCTTCCAGCTTGGCGAAGCGCCGAGCGGCGATCGGCTGCGTTTCGAGGCGATCGCGCAGGGTCAGGCGTTGCGCGTCGACCTGAGCGGGCAACCCTATTTCCGAACCCGGGATTCGTCTTTGCCGTTCACCCGCCCCGCCGAGTAGATGGACCGATCGATCTGGCGACCGGTTTCGGTCGGTCTGACCACGGCGCTGGTTGGCTTCACGAGTTCGTTCGCCGTGGTGCTGGCGGGATTGGCGGCGGTCGGGGCGTCAACGGAGCAGGCGACAACCGGGCTGATCGTCCTTTGCATCCTTATGGGATCAGGGACGATCTGGCTGTCGTGGCGGCACCGCCGGCCGTTGATGCTCGCCTGGTCGACCCCCGGCGCAGCGGTGCTCGTTTCGGTCGGGATGGTCGAAGGGGGGTGGCCGGCGGCGGTTGGCGCCTTTCTCGTGACCGGTTTGCTCTTCCTGCTCACCGCCGCGCTGCCCTGGCTTGGCCGGCGGATCGCGGCGATTCCGGCGCCGCTGGCGCAGGCGATGCTCGCCGGCGTGCTGCTGAGCCTCTGCGTGCAGCCGGTGATCGCCTTCGCCGATTCGCCCCTGCTCGTCGGTCCGGTTCTGCTCACGTGGGTGGTGCTGGCGCGTTTCGCGCCCCGGTGGGCGGCGCCGGTGGCGTTCCTGGTGGCGCTCGGGGTGGCGGTGATCGATCTCG
>JADLGF010000229.1 GCA_020849415.1 Thermomicrobiales bacterium | reverse complement strand
GTACGGCGTTCGTCGCCTGCGGGCGACCGGGAGGATACAAGATCCTCCCCTACAGACACCTGGTAGAGCGTTTCGCTGGAGGAGGTGGATCGGATGGAAAAGAAGCCTGGATCGAACGGCGTTCTCAGTCTTGGCATGGGGATTGCGCTTGGCGCCGGGCTGGGACTGATCGTTGCCTTGATCACCGATCTCACGATTCCGCTCGGCATCGTGGTCGGCGCCGCGGCCGGGCTGCTCGCTATGCTCGTTGCGAGTCGGCGGCCATAGCGATCGCCTCGTCCACGAATGTGGCGAGTTCGGTGCGCCAACGTTGCTCCTCGTCCGGTTCCAGGCCGAACGAGCTGAGCTTGCGCTCGAGCCGATGGGCGGCGAAGAGATCGAACCAGGGGTGCGGGCGCGGAGCAGCCGATGGATGCTCACGGACATATCCGGCGGTGAGCATCAGGGCTTCCACCGCGCCGTAGGCGAGTCGCCATTCGAGGCGGGCATTGGCGAAGTCGAACGCGGGCGCGCCAATGGCGGCGTCTTCCCAGTCGATCGCCTTCACCTGGCCGTGCTCATTCCAGAGCAGATTGCCTGGCCAGAAATCGCCGTGCAGCAACACCGAGTCGAAACGGGCGGGCAGGCTCGGCAGGAGTTCGTTCGCCGCGGTTGCGATTCGCAGTGCCAGCGGCGAATCGATCCGCGGGGCGACGTAGAGCGCATCCGGGGCGATACGTCGAAGTTTCCAGAGACGTGGGTGGACTGGTAACTGGTGCAAGCGGCCGAGGAGGGCTCCGGCCTGAACGGAGTGATCGTCGCCGATCGGGGTGGTGGTTCCTTCGAGGAATTCGATGAACAACACTGGCGTTCGAAAGATGCGGGAACGGACGACACCGGGCCAGCCGGCTACCGTTGGAGCCGGAAAGTCATATTCGCGTAAATGAGCGAGCACATCACGCTCATCCCAGGCGACTCTGGGGTTGCGGGCGAGATCGGCCGGACCGTGTCGCCGGGCCAACACCCGGCACAGCAGGCCGTGGTGCGCGATGTACTCGATCACCACAACCTCGGCTGAAATACCCCCATCGAGTGGACGGGCCGAGATGAAGCGCCGGGAAGGATCGTAGCGCTCCCAAAGCGCCCGCCAGCGATCCTCCTCGAATTCCGGCTTCGTCATGACGTCGTTTCTCCGAGTGAACCCGGGGCTATTCGCTGTCCTTTTCGTCGCCCTTGCGTTTCTGGGTCCGGACGTCGTTGCCCGTCCAGGCGCCTTCGTCCTTCTCTTTCCGCCTGAGCAATCGCTTGCCCCACGCCTGCCAGGACATGTACCCGATCAGTCCGAACCCGACCAGCGTTATCCCGGCGGCGAGCCAATTGGGACCGTCGAACTCCCAGCGAATGTCGGTGAAGATTTCGAGCAGCAACGCGACCACGACGACCGCGCAGAGCCCGAGCAGGGCGAAACCGGGCAGATTCTCACGCGTGAACATGGCGTTTCCCGTTTCTGAACCGCTTACGGTTCGATCCGCTCCGGCTCACCCAGCGTGAGCATCAGCCGGTTCGCCCAGGCGAACATCGCGGCGGCCTGGGTGACGTCGAGTATCTCCAGATCGGTCAGTCCCGCCGCGCGTAACGGCGCCAGATCGGCGGCGGTCATCGCGCTGTGATCCCGCGTCAGTTTGGCCGAGAAATTGATGATCACCTGCTCGCGGACATCGGCCGCGGCGATCGGCGTATCGACCCCCTCGGCGTAAATTTCTTCGATCACCGCCGGCTTCCTGGCGTAAACGTTGTAGGCGCGGGCGTGGACCGAGGCGCAGTAGACGCAGCCGTTGATGCGGGAGGTCACCACCGCCGCCAGCTCGCGCTCGGCGTTCGAGGCGCCGCCGGCGCTCCGCATCGCGTTGCTGAAGAGGGCGGTTCGCTCCCGTAGCGCCGGCAGATCGTGGGCGAGGGTCGCGAAGTAGCGGCTCCCCTTCACCACCGGCACCGCTTCCTCGATCGCCGCCACCTCGTCCCGTGTGTGGCCGGCCTCGTGGATCGTTTCGAGCCAGGGCGCCCATTCGAGCATTTCGACTGTCCAGCCGATCGTCTCGTTGCTCATGCCTGCTCCTCCTGAAGGATGCGCAGCGCCGAGAGGAGCCGCACCTCGAAGCTGACGAACGCGATCAATTGCGAGAGGGAGATGATGTCGCGGGTGGCGAATCCGGCCGCGCGCAGCGCCGCGATCTCGGCCGCGGTCGCCTCACGCGGGGCGCGGGTGAGGAGATCGCTGTGGGTCAGCGCCGCCGTCAGGTGCGGCTCGAGTTGGTCGCTCGCGCTCGGGAACGACTCGATCGCGGCCAGTTGCGCGGGGGTGACGCCGGCCGCTTCGAGCCGTTGCCGGTGATGTTCGCTGACTGCCGGGCTCGTTTCGAGCAGCGCGATCCGGTAGGCCACCGCATTTCGTTCGACGTGGCTCAACCCGCCCGGATCGGCCGGGGTGATGAGTTCGCGATAGCTCCCGGCGGCCGCGTTGAACGTCACGTCCCGGGAGGCCCGGAGCGTTCCGAGCGGTGAATCGTCGGCGATTCCCGCCAACTGGTTGATGATGTCGGTCACAGCGATCCTCCGTACGCGCGGCTATTTCACGCCGAGCGCGTGCTTGCCGATGATCGATAGCGCCACGTCATCGATCGGCGGATTGCCGAGCCCGGCCCGGGCGTCACGGAAATAGCGTTCGAGCGCGTACTTCCGCAGCAGCCCGTGCGAACCGGT
>JADLGF010000228.1 GCA_020849415.1 Thermomicrobiales bacterium | reverse complement strand
CGGCGGATGACTGCGGCTGCTCTCCTCGTCAGCGGCGCGCTGGCCGGTCTGGCCGGGGCCAGTGATGTGCTCGGCGTGCACGGGGTGTTCAAGGGGAACTGGAATCCGGGGTACGGCTTCGCGGTTTTCGCGATCGCCTACCTTGCCCGGCTGAAACCGCTCGCGTTGCTGCCGGCGGCGGCGTTCCTGGCGGTGCTCACGATCGGCGGAGAACTCGCCTCCCGCCCCGCCGGTACGCCGGTGTCGTTCGTGCCGCTGCTCGAAGGCTTGCTGCTGCTCTGCCTGGCGGTGGCCGCCGCGCTGGAACGCCGCCGCCGGCTGCGCGCCACGGTGACGGCGCCGCTGGAGGGAACGCCATGACGATCAACGGCATTCCCCTGACATCGCTGATCGAAGCCGTGCTGGCGGCGATGATCCTGGCCGCCACGCCCCTCGTCTTCGCCTCGATCGGCGAGGCGATCGGCGAGCGGGCCGGTCTGCTCAACCTCGGCATCGAGGGGATGATGCTGAGCGGCGCCTTCGCCGGTTTCTACACCGCGCATCGGTTCGACGCTCCCTGGGCCGGGGTGCTGGCCGGGATCGGGATCGGGGTGGCGCTCGGGCTCCTCTTCGGGGTGATCACGATCACCCTGCGGGCCGAGCAGACGCTCGTCGGTCTGGCGATCACGATCGCGGCCGGCGGCGGCACCGCGTTCCTCTACCGCGATCTCTTCGCCGGGGCCAATCCGTCGGTCACCGCCAGTCCGCTCACGATCCGCATCCCCTGGCTGCGCGATCTGCCGGTGGTCGGTGAAGCGCTCTTCAGCCAGCCAGCCCTGGTCTACGTCGCGTTCCTGCTCGTCCCGATCGCGGCCTGGTTCCTGGGCCGGAGCGCGCCGGGACTGGCGATTCGCGCCGCCGGTGACAATCCCTTCGCGGTCGATGCGGCCGGGGTGAGCGTCGCCGCCACCCGCTACCTCGCGATCGCCATCGCCGGCGGCCTGGCCGGGTTAGCCGGCGCTTTTCTGGCCGCGGTCGACCTGCGCGTCTTCCAGGAGGGAATGACGGTCGGGCAGGGGTTCATTGCGCTGGCGCTGGCGATGCTCGGACGCTGGTCGCCGTGGCGGATTCTGGTCGGCGCGCTTCTGTTCGGGCTGCTCAAATCGGCCGGGATCGGCCTGCAACTGGCCGGGATCGGCATCCGCTCCGAGTTCCTCGGCATGCTGCCCTACCTTGGCATCGTGCTGGCGCTGATCTTCACCGTCGGCAAGATCGGCCTGCCGGCGGCGCTCGGCATTCCGTACGAGCGCGGCAAGCGCACCTGATCGATCCGACTGCTACGATACGGCTGGCGGCGGGTGCATTGTCAGCGAACCGGTGAACGCCCCGCGAATGAACGAGGTGCTCCGATGAAGATCGTGAAACGTTTGGCCGGCATCGCGGCGATCCTGGCGTTGATGCTCGGCGCCGCTCCGATGGCGCTGCTCGCCCAGGATGCCACGCCCGTGCCCGCCTCGATCGAGCGGGCGGCGTTGGTCACGCCCTCCAGCCGCACCAATCAGGGGTGGGATCAGCAGGGCGCCGACGGCCTCGAAGCGGTCGGCGAAGAGCGGGGCGTGACGGTCGAGATCGCCGAGAACGGCGGCTACGATGACATCACCCCGATCCTGCGCGATCTCCAGGCCAACGGCAACGAACTGATCATCTGTCACGCCAGCGGTTATCAGACGGTCTGTCCGGAATTCGCCGCGGCCAGCGGCATTCCGGTGGCGGTGATCGAGAATCCGGGTGCGGTATCGCCGGGCCTCGTTTCCGATATCGAAACCCAGGCCCAGGAAGCGGCCTGGCTGGCTGGCTACCTCGCCGGCAAGACGACCCAGACCGGTACGGTGGCGATCATCGTTTCGGGCGAGCCACCGACCTGGAACTTCATGTCGGTCGGGTTCGCCGAGGGGCTGCACGCCAGCCGGCCCGACGCGATCCTGCTTTACAGCGTCATCGGTGAGGCGGCCTACGACGATGTCGCCGGCGGCAAGCGGGTCACCGAGCAGGCACTCACGGCCGGGGCCGATATCGTTTTCGGCATGGGTGACGGCGCCTCGTTCGGCATGCTGCAAGCGGTAGTGGAGCACAATGACGGTCTCGCCGAGGGCGAATCACGCGCCTGGTTCATCGACGTCATCGGCGACAAGCGGGCCGACTACGCCGATCACCTGTTGACGTCGGTCTACTTCGACTACACGGGCGTCTACAACCAGATGATCACCGATCTGGCGACCGGCGATTTCGGTCAGGTCTACACGATGACTGTCGCCAACGGCGGCGTCTACCTGCTTGAACTGCCGGAGTGGGTTGACGAAGCCGTGGTGACCGATCTTGCCGATCAGGAGGCGAAGATCGTCGCCGGCGAGATTACGGTATCCGCCATCGGCGACGCCTCCGGCATGCTCGCCCGCCTCGACGAACTCTTCCCCCGGTAATCGCGGAAAGGCGAATGAGGTCATGGCACGGACCTTCAATGCAATCGATGACGAACTCGGGCAGTGGCTGGAGGATCAGCCGGTCTAATTCGTCGGCACGGCGCCGTCGGGGACCGGCGGGCATGTCAACATCTCGCCGAAAGGAGCGCGGGGCACGTTCCGGGTACTCGGCACGCATTCGGTGGCGTATCTCGATCTGATCGGGAGCGGGGTGGAAACGATCGCCCACCTGCGCGACAACGGCCGGATTGTGGTGATGTTCTGCGCCTTCAACGGCCCGCCCCGTGTTGTGCGCCTGCACGGCAGCGGCCGGACGATCCAGCAGTCCGATCCCGATTTCGAAGCCGCCCTCGACCGCTTCTCGCCCGATCCCGAAACCCGCCGGTTGGTGCGATCGGTGATCCAGGTCGATGTCACCCGGCTGTCGGTGTCCTGCGGGTTCGTCGTTCCGCAGATGGAGTTCGTCGAAGAGCGCGACGCCCTGCCCAAATGGAGCCAGAACCAGGAACGCCGCTGGGGCGAGAACTGGAAAGACGAGTACATCGTCGCCAACAACCTGAGCAGCATCGACGCGCTGCCCGGCCTCGATTCCCCCGGCGCGGAACCGTCCGAAGAACTGGTGCGTACGCGATCGAGCGAAGGTCGGGCGCTGTAACCTGAGCGGGTTCCGGGTTCCGGGTTCCGGGTTCCGGGTTCCGGGTTCCGGGTTCCGGGTTCCGGGTTCCGGGTTCCGGGTTCCGGGT
>JADLGF010000227.1 GCA_020849415.1 Thermomicrobiales bacterium | reverse complement strand
GCTCGAAAAACCGGTCGATCAGGCCGATGAACAGGACGATGTCTCCGACCGACGGCTCGATTCCGAAGAGCGTGTTCCCCATCCCGGCCAGGATCAGCGCCGTCGCGGCGGCGCTCGCCAATTGCGCGACCGGCAGTGCCAGCGCCATCTGGCGGGCGGCAGTCATGGCCGCGACGAGCGCGTTCCGGTTCAAGCCGGTGAACCCATCGAAGCGGCGCTCCTCCTGACCGAACGCCGCCGTCACGCGCACCCCGGCGATCGACTCGGCCAGATCGGCGTTGAGGATGCTGGCCGCGGTGCGCGTGCGCCGGTAGGCGATCAGGGCGTGTTTTCGGAAGTAGCGGAGCGCCAGGATCATCGGCGGCACCACCACGCAGGCGAGAATCGCCAATTGCCAGTTGGCAAGGAACATCACGATGATGATGCCAACCAGGATCAGGCTGCGCGAGAGAATCGCGGCGGCGCTGTCGGAGAAGAAGTCGTTCAACACCCCGACATCGTTCTGGATCCGGCTCATCAGCGATCCGACGCCGCGCCGTTCGATGTAGCCGATCGAAAACGATTGCAGCTTGTTGAAGAGCGCGATGCGCAGATCGGCGACGATGGTGTGGCCGAGCCAGGTGGTGTGGTAAAGCTGGCTCCAGCTCGCCACCATCCGCAGCAGCAGGGTCAGCAACGCGGCCACGCCGAGGATGTTGATGTCACGGGTGGTCGTGTCATCACTGGCGATCAGCACCGCTGCGCGGCTGAAGAGCCAGGGTGGCAGCAGCTCCGCCACCGTCAAACCAAGGATCGAAACGAGCGCGATCAGGTATTTCCGTTTGTACGGCATCAGGTACGGCCAAAAGCGGCGCAGCACCCTGCCGCCCGCGCCCGCCTCAGCGCGATCGTCCGGATCGTAACGGCGCATCATGCGTCCGCCTCCGATCCGCGCGATCGCTTTTCGCGCGACTGAATCTCCCAGAGGCGTCGGTAGAGACCGTCCCGCTCGGTGAGTTCATCGTGCGTTCCCTGATCGACGATTCGGCTCTCATCGAGCACGACGATGCGATCGGCGTCCCGGACCGATTCGAGCCGCTGGGCGATGACGAAGGTGGTGCGCGAAAGCATCAGATTCGCCAGCGCCGCTCGCACCTCGACCTCGGTTTCGGGATCGACCGCCGACGTTGCGTCGTCAAGCACCAGGATCCGCGGGTTCCTGAGCAGCGTCCGCGCGATCGCCACCCGCTGCTTCTGCCCGCCGGAGAGGGTAACGCCGCGCTCGCCGACCTCGGTGTCATAGCCGGCCGGCAACGTGGCAATGAAATCGTGAATCCGGGCCGCCCGCGCCGATGCTTCGATCTCAGCGTGGGAGGCGTCCGGCCGGCCGAAGGCAATGTTCTCGCCGATCGTCATCGAAAAGAGAAACGGCTCCTGCGTCACCGTGCCAACCGCGGCTCGCAGCGACGCCAGCGTGACATCCCGGATTTCCTGGCCGTCGATCGTGATCCGGCCGCCTGTCGGATCGTGCTGGCGAGTCAGGAGGCCGAGCAGCGAACTCTTGCCCGAGCCGGTCTTGCCGACGATCGCGATGCGCTCCCCGGCCCCAGCGACCAGATCGATGGCATCGAGGGCCGGTATCGATCGCCCCGGATAGACGAGCGTCACGCCTTCGAAGCGAACCTCACCATCGCCCACGATCACCGGCTTTGCCTCCGGCCGGTCAGCGATCGAGGGCACAGTGTCGAGCACTTCGAAGATACGCGTCGATGACGCGGACGCGCGCGCAAACCGGTTCGCGACCATCCCCAACCAGCGCACCGGATCGGCGAAGAGGGCCAGATAGGTACTGAACGCCACCATCGACCCGACCGACAGGTGCCCGGAGAGCGCCCGGTGACCGCCCAACCAGATCAGGATCACCGAGCCGGCCCCGGCCGAAAAGAAGAGCGCGGCGTTAGCGATCGCCCAGTAGCGCGACGCCACGATGTTGAGATCGCGCAGCGTTTGCACTTCCTCGGCGAAGTGGGTCGAGGCGCGCCCTTCCTGGGCGTAGGCGCGCACCAGTCGCGCGCCGGCGATGTTCTCCTGCAGCGAGGTCGTCATCGCACCGAATTGCCGCTGGATCGACACGAAGAGCGGCCGCACCCCACTCTCGTATTTGACCGAAGCGACAAGCAGGAACGGCATGGTCGACATCGCTACGATCGCCAGCAGGGCGTCGATGCGGAACATGAGGATCGACGAGGCGATCAGCATGCCGAAGAAAAGCACGATCGTACGAAAGCCGCTGAAGATCAGCACCCGGATGTTGTTGATGTCCTCGGTGGCGCGCGCCATCAGCTGGCCCGTCTGATGGGCGTCGTAGAACTCGGCCGGCAAGCGCTGCAAACGGGCGTAGAGCTGCTGCCGGATGTCGAACGCGACCCGTTCCGAAAAGGCCTGAAAAAGGTAGACGCGGAAGTGGTAGCTGATCGCCAACCCGATCGAGGCGAGCACGAGGTAAAGCGCGGAACGCGTGAGCACGGCGTGATCGCCGACCATCAACCCGTCGTCGATCGCGTGTTGCAGAATCCGCGGCACCAGCAACTGGAAGAAGAGTCCGGCTCCGAGCGCCAGGTACGCGATCAGCAGGCTCCAGAGGCGGGGGCGAATGAAATGTCTCAGCCGAAGCAGCGGTCGCATTCCGGGTCCGTTCACATTCCGTCGATCGGATGATTCCGGAACGATATCGCTCCGGCTGAACGAAAGGAGGATACCTTATTGATTCAAGTCTCGAATGGTTGCAGTAAACGGAAACCCGCCGGACGGTGCGTGACACCATCCGGCGGGTATTCAATCAATTCGCCACCAGCGCCCTCGCGGTGGAGACATGTTCCGGCAAACGCTCGGTTTCATTCAGCAGGATGCTGCCACGAATCTCCTGCGGATTGATCAGCAGGTTCAGGATCGGGCAGACCGCCTCGACCGCCTGATGCAGCTCGATCAACTGCTCGGGAGTGGCGTCACTTTCGATCTTCACGGTGTAGGTGATGTTGTGCGGGTAACGGGGAATGTGCTCGAAGCCTTCCCGGCCGGCGCGACCGTCCGTCAAGGCGGTCACCTCGACCTCCAACGAATCGAGCGGCACTTCCCGGTCGGCCGCCTGGATCAGGAAGACATGCGTAATGCAACTACTCAGCACGCCCAGCTGAAGCTCGGGCGATGACGGCCCCAGGTTGTATCCGGCGAAATCGTATGGGCTGTCAGAAAGAATCTGATGCTCCCGGATCTGAATCCGCCGGACGC
>JADLGF010000226.1 GCA_020849415.1 Thermomicrobiales bacterium | reverse complement strand
CCGGAGCAGCGCGCGATCTTCACCCAGATGCAGGCGGTGATGTGCATGGTCGAGGGCTACTCGAACCACGTCATGAACGCGGTCGGCAAGGATGTGCTGCCCCGGTACGAGGTGATTTCGAAGGCCTTCGAGCGCCGGCGCGGGCAGCGGGGTCAGGTCGATCAGCTCTTCGCGCGGTTGACCGGCCTGAGCGTCAAGCTCGAGCAGTACCGGCTCGGTGAGGAGTTCATCGATGCGGTCGTTGCTGACCATGGTCACGACGGCGCGAAGAAGATCTGGGCGGGACCCGAATTCCTCCCCACGATGGAAGAAATCCGCGATCCCGCCCTGTGGGTCGCCCGCGCGGTCTAACGAGTGTCAGTGCTTGAAGTGGCGGGTGCCGGTGACGACGAGTGTTATGCCGGCCGCTTCGGCGGCGGCGATCACCTGATCGTCGCGCATCGATCCGCCCGGGTGGGCGATGGCCGTCACGCCGGCGGCGATCGCCGCCTCGATGCTGTCGGGGAAGGGGAAAAAGGCATCGCCTGCGAGCACGCTGCCGGCCACCCGATCGCCCGCCCGTTTGATCGCGATCAGGGTGCTTTCAACCCGGTTCGGCTGACCCGGACCAGTGCCGAGAATCGCGCCGTCCTTCGCGATCACGATTGCGTTCGATTTGACGTGCCGCACCGCTTCCCAGGCGAAGACGAGATCGTCCCACTCCCGTTCCGTCGGTTTGCGTGTGGTCACCACCTGCCAGGTGGCGGGATCATCGGCCCGATCATCGGCGTCCTGTAGCAACAGTCCGCCTCGGATCACCCGGAAATCGATCGGCGCTTTGCCGTCGAGTCCGTGACGGCCGGCTGGCATCTCCAGCAGCCGCAGGTTTTTCTTCTTGCCGAGAATTTCCACGGCTTCGGGCGCGAAACCGGGGGCGATCACCACTTCGAAAAAGACCTTGCTCATCAGCTCGGCGGTGGCGGCATCGACCGGCTGGCTCAACGCGACGATGCCCCCGAAAGCCGAGACCGGATCGCCATCGAGCGCGGCCTGGAAGGCTTCGGGCAGGGTCAGTTTTTGGGCGAGCCCGCACGGAATCGTGTGCTTGATGATCGAAACGGCCGGTCCGTTCAGACGCTGGATGCAGCTCCAGGCGGCGTCGGTGTCGAGCAGGTTGTTGAACGACAGTTCCTTGCCGGCGAGCTGTTTCGCGTCGAGAATGCTCGATTCCGGGTTGATCGACAGGCGGCGGTAGGCGGCCCCGCGCTGCTGCGGATTCTCGCCGTAGCGGAGCTCGCTGATCTTGCGGCCGGCGACGCTCCATTCCTCCGGGAAGCCGGGCGCTTCGGTTTGCTCGTTCCGCAGGAAAGCCGCGACCAGGCTGTCGTAGGCGGAGGTGTGCGCGTACGCCTTGGCCGCGAGCGACCGGCGCAGCGGTTGATCGACGCTTCCGCTCTTGAGCGCGGCGATGATGGCGTCGTAGTCGCTCGGGTCGGTGACAACGATCACGCCAGCGTGATTCTTGGCGGCGGCGCGCACCATGGCCGGACCGCCGATGTCAATCTGCTCGATCGCCTCCTCGTCGGTGATCCCGGGTTGGGCGATGGTCGCTTCGAATGGGTAGAGATTCGATGCGAGCAGATCGATCGCATCGATGCCGTGCGCTTCGAGTTGCGCGAGGTGATCGGGCAGATCGCGCCGCGCGAGCAGGCCACCGTGGATGCGGGGGTGGAGCGTTTTGACCCGGCCGTCGAGCATTTCCGGCGATTGCGTAACCTCAGAAACCGCGGTCACCGGCAGACCGGCGGCGCTGATCGCCGACATCGTGCCGCCGGTCGAGATCAGCTCCCAACCGAGATCGACGAGCTGCCGGGCGAATTCGACCACGCCCGATTTGTCATAGACACTCAACAACGCCCGCATTCCGGTTCCTTGCCTCCTTTTGATAACAATCTGCATGAGGAAACGAATCGTCTAGGGGAGGGTCTTGTGCCCTCCCGCTGGCCGTCAGGCCGGCCACCTCGTTGCGGTACCGTCGGGTGTCCTTCGTCACCTTTGGTTTGGCGGGCGGCGCTTGTCGCCTGCGGGCGACCGGGAGGGCACAAGACCCTCCCCTGCAGACACTCATTTGATTCAGGTCGGGACTTGGTCCCGACGGATTCATTCTAGCCCGTGGTGAGGGAGTCCGGGGTACGATAGCGGCGTCAGAAGACGTGTCGTGGCAAAGGAGTGAGCGTGAAAATCACCGGGATCGAAGTGCTCCCCGTTTGGGGCGGTCATCGCAATTACCTGTTCGTGATCGTCGATACGGACGAGGGGATCACCGGCTACGGGGAATCGGGCCTGACCGGCCGGGAACTGGCGGTGTCGGGCGTCATCGATCACCTGCGGCCGGAGTTGATCGGGCAAGATCCGCGCCGTATCGAGCATCTCTGGCAGTACATCGCGCGCAGCGCCTTCTTCCCGGCGGAAGGGGCGGTTGGGGCGGCGCTTTCGGCGATCGACATCGCGCTCTGGGACATCAAGGGTAAGGCGCTCGGCGTGCCGGTCTACGAACTGCTCGGTGGGCTGGTGCGGGACAAGGTGATCTGCTACCCGCACAACGCCGGTCACTTCATGGACGCCGATTCACTCGTGGAATCGTGCCGGAAGACGACCGAGGATGGCTGGAAGTTCGTACGCTGGGGCTTGCCGCAGAACGCGCTGCTCTTCGAGCCGCTGGAATCGATCAAGGCGGCCATCAAGCAGTTCGAAGCAGTGCGCGAGGCGCTCGGCGATGATATCGAGATTTGCTTCGATATCCACACCCGGCTCGATCTCCCCGATGCCCTCTACCTCTGCAAGGAAGTCGAACAATATCGGCCTTTTTTCATGGAAGATCCGCTCCGCTCCGAAGCGCCCGGCGCGTTCGCGCAGTTGCGCGGGCGCACCACCGTGCCGCTGGCGGCGGGCGAGCAATTCACCTCCAAGTACCAGTTCCGGGAATTGATCGAGAACGACTGGATCGATTACTGCCGGATCGATCTCTGCCTGGCCGGCGGCATCACCGAGGCGCGCAAGGTGGCCGGGTGGTGCGAGGCGCACTACATCAAGATGGCGGTGCACAACCCGCTCGGTCCGGTGTCGAGCGCGGCCTGCCTGCAATTCAATCTGGCGACCTCGAACTTCGCCGTGCAGGAGCAACCGCGCAAGCCGAGCGAAATCATCCCGGATATCGCTCCGGTGCAGCCTGTCTGGGAGGATGGCTACCTGCTGCCGCCGACCGCGCCCGGTCTGGGTGTCGAGATCGACCGCGAAGCGGCCAAGAAGCACCCGTTCCAGATGGCGATGATCCCGCAATTGCGGCGAGTCGACGGCTCGTTCACCAACTGGTAGCGGTGCGATCCGGTATCGTTTCGTTGTGCATGTGAACTTGCGAAAGGATGACGAACATGGCGGAATCGATTCGGGCGCGAGGCGTGATTGCGCGCACTCCCGGCGCGCCGGGTGAGGTCGAGGAATTCATCATCGATCCTCCCGGCGACGGTGAGGCGCTGGTGCGGATTCTGGCGGCCGGGGTTTGCCACACCGATCTTTCGGCCAAGAACGGCGTTTTCGGGACGGACTATTTCCCGTTCCTGCTCGGGCACGAAGCGGCCGGGATCGTCGAGCAAGTCGGTCCGGGCGTGGTCAACGTGAAGGAAGGCGACTACGTCATCCTGGCCTGGCGCGCTCCGTGCGGCAATTGTCGGTTCTGCCAGATCGGTCAGCCGCACCTCTGTGCGTCCTCGCTCAACGCGCAGCCGCGCATGCGCACCCTTGACGGTCTGCAACTGACGCCGATTCTCGGTATCGGCGCGTTCTGCACCCACACAGTCGTGCACTCACGGCAGTGCATTCCGATCGATGCCTCGCTGCCGCCGGAACAGATGAGCCTGATCGGCTGCGGCGTGATGACGGGTGTCGGCGCGGCCCTCTACTCGGCGGCGGTGAAGCCGGGCGAATCAGTGGCGGTGATCGGCTGCGGTGGTGTCGGCGATTCCGTGATCATGGGCGCGAAACTGGCCGGCGCCACGACGATCATCGCCGTCGATATCGATCCGACCAAGCTGGAGTGGGCCAAGGGCTTCGGCGCAACGCACACCGTCAATCCGCTCGATGGCGACGCGGTCGCGCAGATCAAGGTGATCACCGGCGGTCATGGCGTCAACGCCTCGTTCGAGGCGGTTGGGAAAGCCCAGACGATCGAAACGGCGCTCTGGTGTCGCGATCTGGCCGGCCGATGCGTGGTGATCGGGGTGGCGGATCAGCAGGCGAAACTGGAACTGCCGATCGCCAAACTCTTCGATCTCGGCGGCAGCCTGCGCATTTCCTGGTACGGCGATTGCCTGCCGACCCGCGATTTCCCGCTGCTCGCGAACTGGTACCAGCAGGGCGCGCTCGATCTCGACGGGGTCGTGACCAGGCGGATCACGCTCGACGAGACAGAAGAAGCGTTCCACGCCATGGAACGTGGCGAAACATTGCGGAGCGTGATTGTGTTGTAGGGGCGGAGTTCACCCTCTATCCCCCAACCCCCTTTCTCCCGCTGCGGCAGGAGAAAGGGGGCTTTCCGTTGTGCGGAGTCACCGCGTCCGTCTCCCGTCGCAACGGGAGACGGTAGCCGGAGGCCGGATGAGGGTTACTCCGGCCCCATCGGCAGTGGTTCCGCCGGAGTCGTTACGAACGCCTTGAGGAGGGCCAGAGTGCTTTCAAGATCACGGACATCGCCCATTTCGAAGGGGGAGTGAGTGTACCGCGTGCCGATCATCAGCTGGGCGGTCGGCACTCCGCTGCGAATCATGGCCGCGCCGTCGGTGCCCATGCCCTGAATCACGGCTTCCTGGAATGGAATCTGGTTGGCGATCGCCACCTCGCGCAGGCGCTTGATGATGCGGCGATCGTAGTGGGCGGATCCGTCCTTGTACGAAAGGGTCGGACCGTGGCCGAGCCGGATTGGCAGTTCGCGCGGATCGATGCCCGGGTAGTCGCCCAGCGGACCGTTATCGATGGCGATCGCCAGATCGTACGCGCCCCGCGTCAAGGAGGTAGCGCCGACCAGGCCGATCTCCTCCTGGACGGTGGTGGCGACGGTGAGATCGTAGTGGAGGTCGGACGCGGCGACCTCTTCGATCAGGTGGGTGGCGAGCGCCAGCGCGACGCGATCATCGATCGCCTTGCTCACGTACCGTGCCCCGAGCCGTCGCACCGGCGGATTCCAGATCACCCCGGCACCGACGTGAACACCCAGGGCTTCGGCTTCCTCGCGCGATTCGACGCCGACATCGACGAAGAGATCGTTGGCCTCCAGCGTGTTTTTGCCGGGCAGGGTGACGAGGATGTGGCCGGTGGCGGTGGCGAACAGACCGGGAATCCGCGCGCCATCGCGACCCAGGACCAGCGCCTCCTGACCGGCGGGGAAGCGGTTCTGCGGTTGGCGTGATCCGGCTTGACCATCGGCGAGAAAGAGGAAGCCGCGTTCATCGATCGATTTCACCAGGAAGCTGATTTCGTCGGCGTGGCCCTGGATGATCAGTTTCGGACCGTTCCCCGGTACGCGCGCCAGCACGTTGCCGACCGGTTGAACGGTGACCTCGGCCCCCGCCCTGGCCCACCGCTCGCGACACCAGGCGAGCACGGGTTCTTCCTGGCCAGTCGGCGCCGGGAGCGCCATCAGTTCGGCCAGCGTTTCGAACAAGGCTTCTGACATTCGTAGTGATCTCCTTGCGATGCCTACACGCCGGTACGTGGTTCGATCCGGAATTGCTCGGCCATGAGTTCGAGCGCGCGTAGCCGGTTGTGGTGACCCCAGACCGAGAAGACGAGCATCAGTTCGTCGGCGCCGGTGTCGTTCATCAGGCCGAGGATCCGGTCGCGCACCACCTCCGGCCGGCCGGCGATCCGGCGGCTGCGCACGTCGGCGAGTTGCAGGTTCTCAACCTCGCTGAACTGGTAGGCCATCGCCTCGTCCGGACCGGGCATCGGGCCGTGACGGCCGGTGATCAACTGCAGCCAGCTCAACTCACTCGTTTTCTTGAGCACCTCAATCTCTTCATCGGTGTCGGCGGTGATCACCGAGAGGGCGAGCATCGCCAGCGGTTCGGGGAATTCCGGTGACGGCTGGTACTGCTCGCGGTAGTAGCGCAGCGCGGGTACCGCCATCTTCATGTTGATATGCGCGGCGAAGGAGAAGGGGAAGCCGTTGGCGGCGGCGAGCCGGGCGCCATAGTCGCTCGATCCAAGAATCCAGATCGGCGGCAGATCGACATCACTCGGCGCCGCCTTGATCCGCATGAAGGGGTGATCGGCTTCATCGAGACGGTTGTAACCGCGAAGTTCGGCGATCTGCTCGGGGAAATCCTCGGCGGCGAGGGCTTCCCGCGAGCGGCGCAACGCCAGCGCGGTCATGGTGTCGGTTCCGGGGGCGCGACCG
Organism: Thermomicrobiales bacterium; assembly: GCA_020849415.1. GTDB lineage: Bacteria > Chloroflexota > Chloroflexia > Thermomicrobiales > UBA6265 > JADLGF01. Next base: position 13,681 of record JADLGF010000226.1, on the reverse strand, counting down.
ATGCCGAGATCGACCCGCTCCGGCGCCAGCGCTTCGAGCACCCGGAAGACCTCGGCGATCTTCAGTGGTGAGTGGTTCGGCAGCATGATGCCGCCCGAGCCGATCCGGATCGCGCTCGTTTCCCGCGCCAGCACGCCGAGCATCACCTCCGGCGCGGGGCTGGCGATGCCGCTGGTGTTGTGGTGCTCAGCCAGCCAGACGCGGTGATAGCCGAGTTTCTCGGCGTGACGGGCGATTTCGATGGTGTTGCGAAGGGCCTGGGGACCACTGGAGCCGGAATCGACGACGGTGAGATCGAGCACCGAAACGGGGAACGACGACACGATGGTTCCTTTGACGAGGCATTGACTGCGGCGAACGGGCCTGGGCCCGAAATCATGGCGTGATTATCGCCCGACGCGTGGAATCAGGACGTATCGATCAAGACGCCCCGGCCAGGTTCGCGGCACAATGGTTGGAGCAATTTGCGCGAATCGTTCGCAGTGGCGCCACTTCGACTGAATGGGCGATCGACAGGGGTGCCAGTGGTACGCAGGATCTGGAAGCGCGTTTCGAACTACGGCGTCATCGGCGCCTGGGTTCGCACCACCCGGCTGGAGCCGGCCTGGGCGCTGTTGGCGGACATTGTTCACGTCTTCAAGCGGCACCGGGCGCCGATGTTGGCGCGCCAATCGGCCTACAGCCTGCTGTTCGCGATCCCCTCGGTGTTGATCCTGATCGTGGCGCTGGCGAATCTCATCGATCGCCGGGTCAATTTTCAGCTCTCGCAATCGATCATCGACCTGATCGAGCAGAACGCCCCGGTCGACGTGCAGCCGCTGCTGATCAACATCGTCGATCAGGCGCTGATCGATACCTCGGCCAATCGCGCCACGATCGCGCTCGGTATCTCGATCATCGTGGCGATCTGGGGCGGCGCTGGCGGTATCGGGTCACTGATTCTCGCGTGCAACGTTGTTTACGATGTCCATGACAAGCGCAACTTTTTCTTCCGGCAGGCGATGCGGTTCGTGATGACCATCGTTCAGGGAATCGTCTTCGTCTCGTCGATGATTGTTTTCTCGATCGGACACCGGATCGCGGATTGGATCGGCGATCACTACGGGCACGATCGGATGGCCGTGCAGATGCTCTCATCGCCCCGCGGCATCGCGATCGGCCTGATCTTCGTGTCGCTTTTCATCCTTTACTCGATCGCACCCGATGTGCAGATGCAGTACCGGTGGCTGATTCCAGGCACGGCGCTCGCGACGCTGGTGATCCTGGGCTTGCTGGCACTGATCGACACGTTGTTGCAGTACGCGAATCCCTCCGGCGCCTACGGCATCGCAGGGAGCGTGATCGTGGTGCTCTGGATCTGTTATCTGCTCAGCCTGGTGGTGATCAGCGGTGCGGTTGTCAACGCCGCCATCGGCGGCCGCTTCGACAGCAAGCTGCGCACGTTCCTCGCCACATCGCCGGAGCGCCGAATCGTCGGCCGCCCCAATTTCGGCATCCCGACCACCGATTGAACGAAAACGCCCCGCTCCCAATCCGGGAGCGGGGCGTCCACAGCGTGAACGATCGAGCCGCTATTTGACGGTGATCGTGCCCACCATGCCGGCGGCCCGGTGACCGGGCACGCTGCAGAAGAAGGTGTACTCACCGGGGGCGAGGTTGACCGTGACGGTGGCCGAAGCGCCGCCGTTGATGTAACCGCTGTCGATATCGGTGCCCTCGATCATGAAATCATGCACCGAAACGCCGTTGTTGGTGATCGTGATCGTGACGTCGGTATTGGCCGCGATCTCGAACGCCTTCGTGTCGAACGCGATGTCGATCGCCTCGATGCTGAAGGAGGTCGGAGCGCCGGCTTCTGCTTCCGGAGTCGCTTCGCCGCCGCCGGCCATCGCGGCCGCGGCTTCATTCGCCGCGGCGACCGCTTCGTCGCTCGTGTCGCACTTCAGCGCCGCGCCGGAGGCGGGAGCGCCCGGCTCGACCGAGGAGAAGGCGAGGGTGTAGAGGCTGCCATCAGCGCCGAAATCGAGGCCCGCGCCGAGGAAGAGCGCCGGCACGACGGCCGTCTGGCTGCCGTCCGCGTTGATGCGGGTGACGGAGCCGAACGGATTGCCGGAGACGAGATCGGCCGCGAAGCTGGTGGCGATGACGTTGCCGTCCGCGTCCTTGTCGATCGCCATGACCATCGTCAGGCCCTGGGTCAGCTCACCGACGGTGCCATCGGCCGCGACGGTGAAGTACCCAGCCGCGCCCGGCGGGAAGGGGCCACCCGAGAGGACGCCGACGAGCAGCGAGCCATCATCGTTGACGTGGATGCTGGTCGGAACCGGATCGATCTCGGCTCCGCCGCCGCGAGCGTCGTTGGCGAAGCCCGGCATCGGAATGCCCGGGATCACCGCGAACAGCGCGACTTCACCGCTGGCGATATCGACGGTGTAGATGGCGTTGCCACCGGCGTCGGCCACGTAGAGCACGCCATCACCGGCGGCGATGCCGTTCACGTTGGAATCGATGCCGAAGCCGTCCGGATTCTGCTCAAGTTCGAGCGTGTTGATGTCGGCGACAGTGGTGATCTCACCGGTGTTGATATCGATCGCCACCACCGCGTTCTGGTTCGGGATCGGCTCGATCGCCGGGGTGGCGGGGCCGGGGCCGCCGACCGAGACGTAGAGGATGTCGCCAACGAGAGCGCCGCCCGACGGGCCGACGATCTCAGTGCCGAAGACGTACGAGGGCAGGCCGCTGGCGAGGACGGTGACCGTACCGTCCGCCGCGATCTTCGTGACCTGGCCGGTCAGGCCGCGGGTGGTGAGGGATTCGGCCGGGGCCGGGGTGCCTTCGCCCGCGATCGCGAAGACTTCTTCATCGCCGCCGCTGCCGGCTTCGATGACGTAGGTGGTGCCATCTTCGGCAACCACGAGCCCGCGCGGGTTCATCAATCCTTGAGCGATAACCTCGCAGTTGGCCGGCATGGGTGGAGGACCATCCTGGGCAACCGCGACACTCGTGCCGAACACGGCCGGCACCGCGAGGGCGGACGCGACGGCCAGTGCCGCCACACCGCGTGCGATCAGATCCTTACGCATGGAGTTTCACCTTCCTGAACTGGTACAAGCCACCGCACCCTGGCGATGGCATGCGCTGACGGCCGGTTGCATGGACCGGCGTAGTGGTTTGATCACCCCTCCTGGTGCTCCTCGCGCCGGCAGCGAGCGACGACTGCGCCGCCGGTGGTGATCCAGCGTCGGCTGCGGAAGGATCCTCCCATCCTCTGTGGCAACCGAACCGGTGCATGCTGAATGCGCCGGACAGGGACTCGAAGAGCTGCGCCCCTATCGTTGGTCCGATACGGATGCACATTAAACAACAGGCGCATAGTCGTCAAGCCCCATTACGTTTGGATTCTTCAAGGGCCGTCCTCGTACTATCACCGTCTCCATTGTCTGAACTGATCGGTCCGGGCGATCCGGGGCGATCGGATTCACTTACGTCACCTATCACGCGGAAGATCGCAACGATCGCGTAGCCGATCGCTGGCAGGGTGAGGAAGAGCGCCAGAAACTGATGCACCTGGAAACGGTTCCATTCGGTCGTGAAGTGGGCGTAAACGTACATCGGAAAGTAGGCGAGGGCGGCAAGGGTGGCGATTCCCACATACGCCATTGCACCGCGCGACGGCCGGAGCGCAATCAAGGCGAACACGGCGATCAGATACCACGGGTAGAAGTTCGTGCCGAGTAGGATCAGCACGAGCATCGTGGCCGCCGCCGCGGGCGCCACCGGCGCCCCCCGCCACACCGCGCGGGCGATGAGCAGGGCGATCACCGCGATGGCGAGGGCGAAACTGCGATCGAGTCGGTCGCGGGTCGACTCAGGAACGACGTCGAAGCTGAGCCGCGCCCGTATAAAATCGGCGGCATCTCCCTGGACCGACTGCGCCTCCCGGTCCTGATACCACTGCCGCGCCAATGACGACACCGAGACGTGGTCCATCCGCTGCGATTGCTCGAGTCCGCCGGTCAGCCCGTCGACCATTTCGCCGTCGCTCCACCAGGGGAGCGCAACAAGCACGACGGCGACGATCGCCAGGGCGCCGGTGGCGGCGAGGCGGCGAAGCTCCCACCGGTCGCGCAGCATCACCACCAGGAAGAGCGGCGCCAGCACCAATGGATTGAACTTGACCAGGGCCGCCAGCACGAGCAGCGCGCCCGCGAGCGGCGAGCGCCGTTCGAGGGCGACGACAGCCGCGATGAGGAAGAACGTCATCATGACGTCGTTGTGGGCGTTCGCCAACCCTTCGAAAAGAACGAGCGGATTGGCCAGGAAAATGGTCGCCGCCAGCCACCGTTGTTTGGCATCCTGCTGTCTCGAGGCGATCAGCAGGGCGGTACCAATCAGCAACGCGAGATTGAAGAATTTGAGGCCAAGCAGCGTGGTGATGACATCCTCGAAGCCCGTGACGCTGACCGGGATCCAGGAGAGCATCAGCCACGCGGGGCCGTAGAAAAGCTTGATATCGACCAGAAAGGCCGGCAGCGCGAAGGAATCGGACCGGTAGGCTTCGAACGTGACCAGGTAGGGATTCTGGTCGTAGAACCAGGTGAGCTTGAGTTCGATCATGTAATTGAAGACATCGAGCGCGCCGACCGGATAGAGCGCGATGTTGATCAGCGCCGGTCCGGTGACGAGCGCCACGACACCGAGCTTGTCGGCGAGCGCGAGAGCCGGCAGCCGGTGGACCAGCCAGATCGCGATGGAGTAGAGCAGTCCGATCAGGATGAAAAGCGCCAGGGTGCGGCGGATGATCGGGGAATCGAAATAGCCGGGAATCTTTTCGAACGCGAAGTGGGTGTTGTCCCGGTTCTCGAAGAGGCCGTACCAGCGGTAGAGCGGTATCCAGGCGGCGGTACTGGCAAAGGCGATGAGCCAGAGGAACAACGTTTCGCGTCGCTGGAGCGTCATCGCCCGCCACTCGTTTGTATTGGTTGTCGCCGTCATGCGCCGCCCCGCACTCACCACCGGGAAAGACCCCGAACCGTACGATAGTCGAAGCGTTCGGCGGGCTCGTTCGCGGAGGCGACACAGCCGGCTCCTCAGTCGGCTTCGCGCACCAGGCGGCTGACGGCGGTATCGAGGGTGGAGGCGAAGCGCGCGCGGTCCTTCTGCGAGAAGGGGGGCGGACCGCTGGTTTCCAGGCCCATCGAGCGCATGTAGGCGCTGATTTCGCGGCTGGCGAGGGCATCACCGATGCGGTTGGGGTTGAATTCGCCGCCGCGGAAATCGAGGCAGCGCGCGCCGTTTGCGATCACCCGCGCCGCCAGGGGAATGTCGGCCGTAAGCACCAGGTCCCTGGAGGTGGCCCGTTCCGCGATGAGATCGTCAGCGGCATCGGGCGCGCCGCCCACCACTTCAAGGCGGGCGATGAGCCCGGCCTGGGTCGGGATGCGTAGCGGCGCGTTGGCGACCACGACGAGCGGCACGCCGTAGCGCGCAGCCACCCGATAGACCTGCTCTTTCACCGGACAGGCGTCGGCGTCGAGATAGATAGTGGCCCCGCCGGGAGCCGTCATTGGGTCAACTCGGCGATCTTCCGGGCCTTGTCCGCCTCGTCCACGACCAGATACCAGAGATTGACCGAGTACAGCGGGTCCCAGAAGGTGCCGGCGCTGCCGCTCAGGGTCATGGTTTGCAGCGTTTCCTCGGTGCAGCGAGAGCGGAAACTCTTGCCGAGATTGACCATCTCCACCGGTTCAAGATCGGTGCGAATGTGATCGTCGATCTTTGGCAGCACGTTGCGCACCAGGGTCGAGGGGTCGCTGGCGGCCGCCATCGCGATCAGCCCGCGCAGCACCTGCTGCTGGCGGCGGATACGTCCGAAGTCGCCATCCTCGCCGCCCCGGAAGCGCGAGTACCGCAGCGCCTCGAGTCCGGAAAGGGTGCGCACGCCGGGATCGAACTGGGTGCCGAGAATCCAGAACGATTCGGTAATCTCGATCTCGATACCACCGAAGGCATCGACAAGCGAGATGATGCCGTTGAAATCGATCAGGGCGTAGTTGTCGATCTCGAGGCCGAGGAAGTTCTCGACGACGAGTTGCTGATACGGGATGCCACCGACCGCCAGGGCGTGGTTGATCTTGCTCAGCCCGTAGCCGGGCAGATCGACACGGCTGTCACGCGGGATGTTGAGCAGGCGGCAGCTGCCCGTTTCGGGATCGAGATGCGCCACCGCCAGCACATCGGAGTTGACGCCGACATCGATGGCGTCGCCCTCGCGCGCGTCGACACCCATGAGCAGGATCGTGATCGGCTTCAGATCGGTGGCGCCGTCGCCAGTGGCGGCGCGGGCGCCGCTGGCGAGGCCGGAGACATCGCCGGCGCCATCGACGATCGAGCCGACGACTCCATTTGAATCGCGGTAACTGCCGCCGGCCGCTTCGACCTGGGCGCGGGCGATCGAGGTGTCGATCACGTTGGCGACCACCGGCGTCGCGGCCGGCGACGCCATCGGCGATGCCTCGGGTGAGGCCATCGGCGAGGCTTGCGCGGCGACGCCCCAGCCGGCCGCCTGATCGTCGGCGGAGATCACCGGCATGGTGATGTTCGGCGGTGGGGTGCTGACCGAATGGAGCGCGGAGACGGTCGATAGCGCCTGATTGAGCACCAGGGTCAGCCCGGAAACACCGATAACGACGAAGAAGATCGCCAGCGACCAGAAGGGGTGACGGCGGGTGAATCCGCGCTTCACGCCCGGCTTGTGCAGGTGCACCGGGGCTGACGCACCGATGAACGCGGCGCCCGGCGCGTACGTGGAAAGAGAGGTGTTGCGGAGCGGGCGGCGGGGCTGGAAGTGCTGGACTGAAGTGGTCATTGGCGGGTTTCTCGCAGTGTCCGAAACGCGCTCACGCGGCATCCCGGGGGATGAACGACGCAGCGCCGGGTGTCCGTGAAGGGACGAATTCGGTCACTGCTGCCTGATTCACGACGCCGCATTCTGCCCGAGTAAGTGCGTACGTACGCCCACTCATCGCCGTCTGGATGAATGGTCCCAGAGTGTACGTACACTGTCAAGACCGGTGCGATACGGAGGATGTTCCTGCGCGGTAAACTCATGATCAACGTTCGACTTGCAGGCACTCCGTTCCAGTCCGGCCGGGCGACCGGAGGCCCGGAAACGAAAGGGTACGTACCGTGGCGGCAGCTGATTACGAGATCATCGATGAGCGATTTCGCTCCTGCATCAACGGTTCGGCGCGCGTGGAGAAACTCTTCGAGGGCTGTCGCTGGGCAGAAGGTCCCGCCTGGTTCCCGGCCCACCGGACGGTCATCTGGAGCGATATTCCGAACGACCGGATCATGCGCTGGGACGAAACGACCGGCCAAACCTCGGTCTTCCGCTCCCCGGCCGGCAACACCAACGGTCACACGGTCGATCGTCAGGGCCGGCTGATCAGCTGCGAGCACGGCAACCGCCGGGTGACGCGCACGGAGCACGACGGCTCGATCACGGTGCTCGCCGACAACCTCGACGGCAAGCGGCTCAACAGCCCGAACGACGTCGTCGTGAAGTCGGACGGCACGATCTGGTTCACCGATCCGCCGTACGGCATCCTCTCCGACTACGAAGGGAACAAGGGCGAGAGCGAAATCGGCGCCTGCCACGTTTACTGCGTCAATCCGGCCGACGGCTCGATCCGGATCGCGGCGGACGGTTTCAAGGCGCCGAACGGCCTGGCGTTTTCACCGGACGAAAAGAAGCTCTTCATCACCGATACGATGGCGAAACCTCGCATCATGCGCGCCTTTGATGTCCATGACGACAACACCCTGAGTGGCGGCGAGGTTTTCGCGACCGAGACGAACGGCGGGTTCGATGGCTTCCGGTTCGATACCGAGGGACGCATCTGGATGAGCGCCGCTGACGGTGTGCATTGCCTCGATCAGGAGGGCGCGCTGCTCGGCAAGGTGCTCGTGCCGGAACTGACGGCCAACGTCGTGTTCGGTGGGCGGAAACTCAACCGGCTCTTCATCTGCGGCACGACCTCGCTCTACTCGATCATGCTGCCGGTGAACGGGGTCAAGACCTTTTAGCCTGTCAGGACAGGCGGATCGGAGTTCGATACCATGGAATTGACCGGAATCCACCACCTCACCGCGATCTCGGCGCAAATACGGGAGAACAAGCGCTTCTACACCGAAACGATTGGCATGCGGCTCGTCAAGCGGAGCGTCAATCAGGACGATGTCAGCGCCTACCACCTGTTCTACGCGGACGCGAAGGGAAGTCCCGGCACCGATGTGACCTTCTTCGATTGGCCGATTCCCCCGGAACGGCGCGGTGTTCCCTCGATCTCTCGCACGGCGTTGCGGATCGATGGCGCCGAGGCGTTCACGTACTGGCGGGAGCGCCTCACCGAGCTGGGTGTGACGGTGGGCGACGTCCACGAACGGGACGGTCGCATAACGCTCGATTTCGAAGACCCGGAGGGGCAACGGTTGACGTTCGTCGATGATGGCGGCGCCGGCGAGAGCTTCCCCTGGGCGGAGAGTCCGGTGCCGGCGGCGTTTCAGGTGCGCGGGCTGGGGCCGATCACGATCACGGTGCCGAGGTTGGACCGGACCGACGAGTTACTGCGTCTCGCCCTTTCGATGCACCGCGTTCGGAGCTATCCGCACCCGGATGATCCGGCGCACACGGTGCGTGTCTACGCCATGGGCGCCGGCGGACCCGGCGCGGAGTTACATGTCGTTGAGCGGCCCGGGTTGCCGATCGCGCGGCAGGGTGCGGGCGGCGTGCATCACGTGGCGTTTCGGATTCCGGACGCTGATTACGACGCCTGGGCGGACCACCTCGATCGCCTCGGCATAGGCAATAGCGGTAAGGTCGATCGCTTCTGGTTCCGGAGTCTCTACTTCCGGGAACCGGGCGGCAATCTCTTCGAGATCGCCACCGACGGCCCCGGATTCGCGATCGATGAGGACGAAGCGACGCTCGGAGAGAAGGTGGTGCTGGCCCCGTTCCTGGAGCCGCACCGGGACGTTATCGTCGCTAATCTGAAACCGCTCGAATGATCTGATTACGCTCCCGATGCGATTTCGAGGCCCTTGCGGCGATCGAGGTACATCAACGTCAACGCGATAACGGAGAGCGGGATGATCAGCGCGTAGAGCAGGCTGCTGACGCCATTCGCGAACCCGACCGCGGTGCGTCCGAGCGTGAGTAGCCCGAACCCGATCAGGATGCCGGGCAGAATCGCCAGGATGTCGAACATCAGGATCGCCGCCACCGTCTTCCACCAGCGCCCATCCACCAGCGTGGCACTGCGGCGGAGGGCGGCCATCGGGCGTCGTTCATCCTCGAAGACGATCACCTGGTTGTAGTACTGCCAGCGGATGAACAACCAGAGCGCGATCGGAAATCCGATTACCACGAGCAGCGGGACCATCACCGCGGCAATCATGACCACCAGGGCGCCGGCGATCGTACCGAAGCGGCGCAAGCCGAGCTGATACGACCGCCGCACCCCCGGGGTGGTCCCTTCCTCGATGTCCTTGACGGCTTGCACCACCGCCGGAGCGATGATCAGGACCATCGCCAGTTGCTGGGCTCCGCCGATCGCGGTAACCGCGGTGAGGCGGGCGCCGGCGGTGTCATCGAGCCATCGAACTACGTAAGCGAGCGGATCGTAGCGAATCACGAGGCGCTGGATGATGTTCATCGTCACGCCGATCGGGATTGCCAGCACGCCGATGCCGACGAAGACTCGCCAATGTTCGGCGTAGACCTTCCGGGCGCGTCGGAAGTAGGGACGCGCCTTGCGGAACAGGAGGGTGAAGAGAAGGGCGATACCAGCGAGCATCGGAATCAGCAACCACGGATGCGCGATCGGGATGATCAGCAGCTGGGACCCGTAGTGGGTGACCGCGCAGAAGAAGTCGGTCATCGAGGGACCGAACGTTTCGAAGTTCGGCACGACGATGCTCGAATCGCGCCAGCGGTCGGTCGCCCCCCACGGATCGTCCCAGCGGGAGTTGAAGCTCGGACCGCGTACACCATTGAAGACGCTCGGCTGTTGCTCGCCCCAGCGACCGCCGTAGAGCAGCCAGGCGAACTCACCCTCGGGATCGATTTCGTCCGGAATCAGGATGGCCTGAACTTCGACCCGCGTATTCGGTGCGGAGGTGACGTCGCAGCCGAAGCCTGAACCGTTCTCTCCCCAGCCGAGGTAGACGTTCGAAGTGTAGAAGCTGGCGTGCGCGCCGGCGGCGGGGTAGGCAACGGGGTGGGTGCCGTCCTCGAGCGAGAGCTTGTTGGCGCCCCAGTCGGCGAGTTCACCGCCGCCATGCTGGGCGTATCCAACGCGATCGGGCGGAATGGCGAGCGCCTCGTCCACTGTGGCGACTGTGTCCCAGAAGAGAACGATCCCTTCCCAGTCAGCTTCGTGGATGTTGTTCCAATCGTTGTAGTACCAGAAGAACCAGTACTGCACCATCATCCGCTCGCTCTCGGGGTCGAGGATGATGCGGGCGTAGGTGGTCGGTTCGAGCCCGAGTTCGGCGGTGCGGGCCCGTTCATCGGTTTCGAAGGTGCATCCGGGCCGGCGAGCGTTCCCCGGGAAGTCGAGGTACGTGTCGGGCCCGTAGGTGGCGAGCTCCTGGGCGGTGACGCCGGTGGCGATGGCGCTCCGATTGCCGGCATCGCGCAGGACGACCTGATCGTTGCCGAGCACCAGTTCGACCGGCAGCGGCAGGTAGGGCTCGCCGCCGTTCGGCGCGGTGGCGCAGGGCCGCTGGTGTTCCCGGATGTAGACGATTGGAACGTACTTGTCGATCAGTTGCTGTTCGGGGGAGGCGTCCGACTCCTGCGCCAGGGCGGGAGCGGCGATCGGGGCCGACGTCATCAGCAGGAGGACCGTGATGGCTCCCAGGAGGCAGAACCGGAAGAACGGATTGCGCATGAACGGGACCACCCACAGGTAGGAACGCTGATGAAGCGTTCGTCCTTGAAACCAATCGTGGGACATGGTACGGGATAGCCAAGCCCGGCGTCGTGGAGTTGTCATCCACATACGGAGGAAGATCGCTACAATATCGATAGTACATCTCCGCGAGGTCAACCACTTCACAGTCAGGAGGGCGCGACTGGCGACGAGCAACTATGCGCCCGGATAGCGCCAGAGAGTGCTTCCGTCCGGAGGAGCGGCTCTGTGAAACGGGGTTCTGAACTGGTAGAACCAAACGATCTCGAGGTCGGCGGTCAGCGTCGTCCAAACTCGTCAGCGGCGGCAGGAACACCCTTCCTGGGCAACGTCTTGCCCCGAACGCGTCTGTTCGCGGCGATCCAGGAGCCTTATCAGGCAACGCTGACGATCATCACGGCGCCGCCCGGTTATGGAAAATCAGCGCTGGCATCGACCTGGGCAGCGCAGACCGATCAATTGGTGGCCTGGGTGGAGCTCTCCCCGGCGGACAACGAGCCGGACCATTTGCTCCGGACATTGCACCGCGCCATCGACCCGCTTCTGAACGATGTTAACGGTGAGTACCCGCGCGTGGCCCAGATCGATGGGCACGATGCCACCTTGCGGCAACGAATGGAAGCGAGCGCGCTTTCGATCTGCGTGGTCCTCGACTGCTGCGATCACCTGCACCCCGGACCAGCCGCCGACCTCATTCGGGATCAACTGCTGGCGGGCGACAACGACATCCGGGTAATCGCCATCGGCCGAAACCCCACTCCGCTCCAGTGCGGCCGGCTCCGCCTGCGCGATCAGGTGCGGGCGCTGGATGCGGACGATCTCGCGTTCACGCTCGAAGAGACGGTCCAGTTGATGGGGACCGTTGGTCTCGAGTCGACGCCGGATCACGAACCGATGGGGTTGCTCACGCGAACGGGAGGCTGGCCGACCGGCGAGAAGCTGGTGGCCCTCGCCCATCGCGACGCTGACGCGCACCACCTCGGCAGCGCGCAACGGGCGCAGATCATCAACACCTACATCGATGAGTATGTTGAGCAGTCCGTTTATCTGCCGATGTCCGATACCCACCGGTGCGCCGCGCTGATCGCGGCCATCCGACCGGCATTGCTCAAGGAGTACCTCGTCGAGAATCTTGCGAAACCTTCCCGGGGCGGACGAACGCTCGAGCCTGATGATGTCGAGGGTTTGCTGGTCTCGGGACCGACGGGTGAAGAGGAGCGGCAGCTCGTGCCGATGCTCGCGGAAAGCCTGAACCGGATCAGCCGCCAGTATCCCGTCGATTGCAGCGCCGTGGCCCGCTGGATGATCGCTCGGCAGGACTACTTTGGCGCCGGAGAACTCGCGCTCGCGATCGACGATCCTGACCTGGTCATGACGGTGGGGGAACTGGTCGCGGTGGAGTTGGCGATCCGCAGCAATTTGCCGGATCTCACCGTCTGGATTGCCAAATTGCCGGCAGAGGTCGTGTCGGGGAGCCGGGAACTGAGTTACTGGCAGATTGCCGGCGACATGCTGCGCGGGCACGTCCACTCCGATTCCGCACGTCGGGCGGATGCCTTCATTGCGGCGCACGAGAGCGATCCCGATGCGCGCATGCAAGGGCGCGTCTGCTCGATCGTTGGTATGCGCGCCTACGCGCGGGGCAACGACGAACTCGCCCGGACATCGTTCGAAGCGGCCATGGCCCTCTTGCCCGATTTCGCGCTGGTCGAGCGTCTCCACGCCTCGACCTTTCTAGAGTGGATCGCCTTCCGGCTCGGTGATGACGCGCGTTCTGACAGATGGCAGGCCGAAGCAATCAGCAGCGCGGGGCAGCTGCCGATTGATGAGGTCTGGAGTTGGCGAACCACGGCGCCCAATCGAGCCAATTGCTACGCACTCCGCGGGGACATCGGTTCCGCCATCAGCAAATACCGCCTCATCCTCGCCGAGAGCCCACCCTCCGCGCGACCGCTGGAAGGCTTCCTGCGCAGCCGCCTGATCAGCCTCCTGATTGAACGCGGCGAACTCGAGGCGGCCTTTGCGGAATTCGAGGCGATGGAGCGACAGCTCGAGGCGGCCGAGTTCGCCGTTGACTGGCAGCATGAATTCACGCTGGCGCAGGTGCGCCTGCTCAGCGCCGCCGCACGGCTCAACGAGGCGGAACGCATCGGCAACGCCGCGTTGATCGGCATGCGGCGACGCAAGGAAAAGAGCCAGCTGGTGCTGTTGCTCGCCAGAATCTGGGTCGACCGCGGGGATCGGGCGCTGGTTCGCAGTTGGCTGGAGGATGTGCGGGCATTCGAATACCCGGCCGTGCAGGTGTTCGGCGAGGTGAATTACCGCGAACTCGAACTGATGCTTCCCATGCTGGATGGCGACTTCCTGACTACGGTACGTATTGCGGGGGAGCTTATCGACGAGGCCCGGGCGAAATGCCGCGTGGCGGAGGAAATTACGTTCTCCATGCGCCTGGCGGTCTCCCGGCACGCGCTGGGGGATCGGACCGGGGCGAATGCCGCGGCGCACCATGCGATCGAACTGGCGCACCGGGGCGGGTTTCTCCGTTCATTGATGGTGGCGGGGTACGATGTCGGCACCATGTTCCCGGACGTCTGGAATCGATCGGCAAACTGGCAGCGGATGCGCCACCAGCTGCAGAACCTCACCCATCCCTTCGATGAGCACGCTCCGCACGGGCTTTCGCGACGGGAGCAGGAATTGCT
>JADLGF010000225.1 GCA_020849415.1 Thermomicrobiales bacterium | reverse complement strand
TGGTGCAGAGCATCGCCCGCCGTGATTTCCCGGTGATTCAGGGCGCGGTGATGATCATCGCCGGCATCTACGTGCTCGTGAACCTGCTGGTCGATATCCTCTACGTCTACATCGATCCGAGGGTCCGATATGGCAGCAAGTGACACCAACGTGCTGGCAGCGGCTTCGGTTGCCGCCGCCAAACCGAAACGTGGACTCGCCCGGATCACCCCGCAGTCACGCTGGTACTGGGTGCGGATGCTGCTGCAGAACAAGGTGGCGGTCGCGAGCATGATCCTGCTCGGCATCATCGTGCTCTCCGCAATTCTCGCGCCGTTGATCGCGCCGCACGATCCCCGCTACCTCGATCCGGTCAATCGCCTGAAGCCGCCCTCCAATAACAACTGGCTGGGGACGGATGACTCGGGCCGCGATCTCTTCAGCCGCATCCTGTTCGGCGGACGGGTTTCGCTGCTGATCGGCGTTTCGGTCACCGTGGCGGCCGCGATTATCGGCACGATCCTGGGACTCGCCGCTGGTTACTTCGACCGGCTCGATTCGTGGATCATGCGCGCGATGGACGGCCTGATGGCCTTTCCGAGCATCCTGCTCGCGATCGCGATCATGGTCTCGCTCGGCGCCGGCGCCCAGAACGTCTTCATTGCGTTGGTAATCGTTTACACCCCAACCATCGCCCGCCTCGTCCGGAGTTCCACGCTCGTGCTGCGACAGCAGGCGTACGTCGAATCGGCGCGTTCGATCGGGATGGGGAATTCGGCGATTCTCACCAAGTACATCTTTCCGAACGCGCTCTCGCCGTTGATCGTGCAATGCACCTTCGTGATCGCCTTTTCGATCATCGCCGAGGCATCGCTCTCGTTCCTCGGCGCCGGGGTCGATCCACAAACCCCGACCTGGGGCAACATGCTCCGCGACGGACAACGGATGATGCAAATTGCCTGGTGGGCTGCCATTTTCCCGGGGATGGCGCTCGTGATTTTGGTGCTGTCGCTGAACCTGCTCGGCGACGCGCTGCGTGACGCGCTCGATCCCCGCGTCCGGGAACGGTAGAGGGGTATGTCAAAACACCGCCGCTCTATCGCCTCCACCAACCCCGTCACTCCGAGGGACCGAGGAGTCTTCCGCGAAGCGGCGGTGCATCACCGCACCGGGTCCATGCAAAGGGCCGCTTCGCGAAAGACTCCTCGCCTGCGGGCTCTGAGTGACGGGTTGTTTTTCCGAACAGGTGGGTGGTTTTTCAGACAATCGAAGCGAAGGGCATTCCACGGTAACAATGGCCATATCGAAACAGTGAGACATCTGGAGTCAGTTAGCTACGCAGAGGAGAAATACCATGTTTCTGATCGATGGGCATCTCGACATCGCCATGAACGCGCTCGTCTGGAACCGCGACCTGAAGAAGGACGCGCTCGCCATCCGGGTCGATGAGCAATTCATGACCGAAAAGGGCCGCGGGCTCGGCACGATCGGCCTGCCCGATCTCCGCGCCGCCGAAGCCGGAGTCTGCTTCGTCACCTGCATCGGCCGGGTAAAGCCGCGCCTCCACGAACCCTCCATCGATTACCGCGCCCACGAAATGGCCTACGCGCACGCCCAGGGCGAATTCGCCTACTACCGGGAACTGGCCAGACAGGGACTGATACGGATCATCGCCGACAAATCCACGCTCGACGCGCACGTCTCCGAGTGGAAAGCCGATCCAGCCAATACCCCGCTCGGTTTCGTGCTGACCATGGAAGGCGCCGATCCCATCGTCGAACCCTCGACCGTGCACGACTGGTGGGATCAGGGGCTGCGGGTGCTCTCGCTGGCCCACTATGGTCCCAGCAAGTACGCCTTCGGCACGGCCAGCGTCGGCCCGGTCACCGCGGACGGCCTCGCCCTGCTCGATGAGATGTCGCGGACGAAGATGATTCTCGATGTCACCCACCTCTGCGACATCAGCTTTTGGCAGGCCGTCGATCGTTTCCAGGGACCGCTCCTGGCCACCCACTCGAATTGCCGCTCCCTCGTGCCGGGCGATCGCCAGTTCGACGACGATCAGCTCAAGCTGCTTATCGAGCGGGACGCGGTGATCGGCGCCGCGCTCGACGCCTGGATGCTCTGGCCAGGCTGGGTGCGTGGCGAAACCGATCCGGAAACGGTCGGGCTCGAGGCGGTCGTCGATCACATCGATCACGTCTGCCAGCTGGCCGGGAACGCCAGGCACGCCGCGATCGGCACCGATCTGGACGGCGGCTACGGCATCGAGCAGACGCCGCGCGATCTCGAAACCTACATCGACATGCAGAAGATTCCCGATATGCTGCGCGCCCGCGGCTACGCCGAGGCGGATATCGAGGCGATCTTCCATGGCAATTGGCTTCGACTGCTCGGCAGCGTCTGGGGCTGATCGCCCGGCGCGCCGTTCCTGTACAGTTCCATTCGAACGACTGAACCCGGCTCCGGCCGTTGAACAGAAGGAGAATGGGCATGGCCACGGCCGTCGAGCAGCTCCGCGAACACTTTGGAACCATCTTCGACCTTGAAGCGGTTTCGGCCCTGAGTGGCTGGGACGAACTCGTCATGATGCGCCCGCGCGGCGCTGAACTGCGCGGCGAAGTGAACGGCACGATCGCGAAACTGATCCACGGCCACTGGGTCGATCCCCGGTTCGGCGAACTGCTCGAACTTGGTGCGGAAGAAACGGCCGACCTGCCGGACGATCATCCCGACAAGGCGAGCATTCGCGTGGCGAGGAAGCAGCGCGACAAGCGAATGCGTATTCCCTCTGAACTCGCCGCCGCCTTCGCGCGCGAAACCTCTCACGCGTACGCGGTATGGGTGGAGGCGCGCAAGAACGACGATTTCGCCGCGTTCGCGCCGTCGCTGCAGAAGGTGCTCGATCTCACCGGCGAGTACATCGATTGCTTCCCGAAGGCAGAGCATCCCTTCGATACGCTCCTGCAGCAGTGGGATCTGGAGTTCACCACCGCCGAATTGAACGCCATGTTCGCGGAGCTCAACGCCGGCTTCGAGCCGATCATCGAGTTGATTTCGTCGAAGCCGGACGCGGTCAGCGATACGGTCTACCACGGCAATTTTCCGAAAGCGCGTCAGGCGGCGATGTGCGAGGAATTCATGCTCGCCTGCGGCGCCCGGGAGGATGTCTGGCGGCTCGATGAAACGGTTCACCCGTTCGAGACGAACATGTCGATGGACGATGTCCGGATCACGACGCGTTACCGGGATCACGATCTCGCCGATGCCTTCTTCGGCACCCTGCACGAAACGGGCCACGGGCTTTACGAAGATGGCGTTGACGTTTCCCTGGCGCGGCTGCCGATCGGCCACGGCGGCACCGGCGATATGCACGAATCGCAGAGCCGCATGATCGAGAACCAGGTCGGCCGCTCCCGGCCCTTCTTCGATTTCGCCCTGCCGATCTTCCGCAAGCACTTCCCGGATGAGTTCAACAGCGTCACCGCCGATCAGCTCTACCGGGGCGCCAACAAGATGCAGCCCTCGATGATCCGGGTCGAGGCGGACGAAGCGACCTACAACCGCCACATCGCCCTCCGGTTCGACATCGAACAGAAGCTCGTGACCGGCGATTTGAAGGTGAACGATCTGCCCGGCGCCTGGCGTTCCGGCATGAACGAACTGCTCGGCGTGGTACCCGAAACCAATCGGGAAGGGGTGCTGCAGGATGTGCACTGGTCGGCGGGTGCCGTCGGCACGTTCGTTAGCTACACCCTTGGCAACGTGATCGCGGCGCAGCTCTGGCAGAAGATCGTGGTCGATCTGCCGTCGATCGAGGATCAAATCGCCAACGGCGAGTTCGGTCCGCTCCGCGAGTGGCTGCGCGTGAAGGTTCACGCCCACGGACAGACCAGGACCACCAGGGAAACCCTGGCGAAGATCGGTATCCCGGGCCTCGACCCGGAACCGCTGCGCGCCTCGATCGCAAAGAAAGCCCTGGAACTATACGGGTAGGCCCGACACTCGCGAACGCCTCGTCGTAGGGTTGACCTGTCTCGAAACATCACGGTTGCAGCACACCGTTTTACCGTTTGAAGGAGTAAAGATGAGCGACGACTCTCTGCCCGCGGCGCTGCGACCGCGACGGTTCGGGAGCACCGATCTGATGGTGCCGCCGATCGCGGTCGGCTGCGCGCCCCTTGGGAACATGGTCGATACCTTTGCGTACGCCGTTTCCGAAGCGGACGCCATCGCCACCATTCACGCGACCGTGGCGAGTCCCTTCAACTACATCGACACCGCCGCCCACTACGGCGACGGTGAAAGCGAGCGCCGGATCGGTCTGGCGCTAAAAGAGATCGGGGGATTGCCGGCCGGCGCCGTGCTGCAGACCAAGGCCGGCCGTCACGTCCCGACCAATGATTACAGCGGCCCGATGGTGAAGCAGCGCTTCGAGCGGAGCCTCGAACTGCTTGGAATCGACAAGGTCGACATCCTCTATCTCCACGACGCCGAGCACACGACCTTCGAAGCCGCGATGGCGCCGGTCGGTCCGGTCGAGGTGCTGCAGGATGCCAGGCGACAGGGCTTGACCCGGTTCATCGGCGTGGCCAGCGGTCCCAACGACGTCGAGCTCGCCTATATCGAAACCGGCCTCTTCGACGCGGTGATCACGCACAACCGTTACACGCTGCTCAATCGCACCGCCGATGAGGTGATCGAAGCGGCGCACCAGCGCGGCATGGCCGTGCTCAACGCCGCGCCGTACGGCTCGGGCATGCTCGCCAAGGGGACGCTCGCCTATCCCCGTTACGCCTACCAGCCGGCTTCGGCAACCCTGGTCGAGACGACCCGGAAGTACGAGGAGATCTGCGGACGTTACGGCGTTCCATTGGCGGCGGTGGCGCTGCAGTTCTCGACCAACGATCCGCGCATCACCTCCACGATCGTCGGCATGAGCAACCCGGCCCGTTTGCAGCAAACGATCGATCTGCTCCTGACCGAGATCCCGGTGGATTGCCTCGAGGAGATCGCCGCCGTGCCGATTCCGCGGGCGGAAGACCCCGAAAAGGACCGCTGGAAATAGGGGACGGATCGCCGCGAAACGCCGGTTGACAGGCTGCCCGGTGGCGGGTACGTTGCCGGACAGTGTGATTGCTTGCGACCCGGCCGAAGCGGTCGAGAATCGGCACGTTTGGGGGAAACAGTTCGATGGGTACGACGTACGATTTGCTCGTAGCCGGGGGGACGCTGATCGACCCCGCCACCGGCAAGAATGGCGCCTTCGATGTCGCCGT